>JAVZNR010000005.1 GCA_038882715.1 Candidatus Bathyarchaeia archaeon | reverse complement strand
ATACCCTTAGGACCCAAAGAGCTCCTAACAGCCTCCGCAATAACCCTAGCAGCCATAATATTATTATGCTGAGCCTCCCTACCCCTACTCCTCGTAGAACCCTCCTTCAATATCAAAACAGGAATTCCGCCAGCCGCCATAGAGATCTCCTCCAACCCAATTTTTGTTTAGTACAAATTGATTTGGTTGAATTTATATACTTTTCGTTCATAAATATATTAACAAGAAGATGAGATAACCAGGATTGAAGAAAAATGTGGAATCAGCTGAAAAAGCAAGAAAACCGAATATTTGGGCAATAAATCCTTTATTCTTCTATTTCTGCCCTAAACATCTTTTTTATACAATCATTACAGAACCCTTCGTTTTCCAGCGCCATGCTCGCAAGCAATCCCTCATACATCATGTCTATGGGTCTGACGTGATGCTTTAATCCGAGATTATGCCCTAATCCATGCGCGGCAATTTTTACACCCATATCATCCCCAACCTTAAAGAGAGAAACTACCCCCACATCATTTGAAACATAGTCATGCACTATGCTCGCAAATCTGCTGAGCCTCTTATCTTCAAACCTATGGTAAATCGCCACTATAGGCTCCCGCGTAACAGCCAATAAAAGATCCTTAATCTGCAGAAGTCTCCTAATTCTCCGGATCTTTTCAATGAGATTATTGAAAACGAACGCGTTACATACCTCTTCCTTAATCTTCACCTTTAAATCATGCTTCATGTTGACATTGCCGATGTAGTTCACCTCTTCCCATAAGCCTCTCGGAAAATATTCTATAGCCCTCAATATGACCTCTAAAATTTCCTCAACGCTCTCTCTTTGCTCATTTATTGTAAGGGCTTCTATAGAGGGCACTTTTAACCTCCACAATTATTGAGTAGCATCAAAATTATAAATTATTTTTTCCTCTCTAACTGGAATTGTGAGGCATGTTAATGGGGTTTGAGACAATACTACTCGGTTTAATTCAAGGTTTAACAGAATGGCTGCCGATATCGAGCACCGGACATTTAAGGTTATTCGAGATTATCTTTGGGCTTAAGCTTCCGCTCCTCTTTGACGTCGCCCTCCACATAGGCACAATCGCGGTCACAGTTTTCTTCTTTAGGGTCGAAGTAAAGAAGATTTTGACAGCTCTTATTAAACTTGACTTTAAGTCTGAGGAAGGATCAATTATACCAAAAATATTTTTCAGCCTATTTTTCTCCGCGGTCACAGGTATCTCTGTTAACTTTTTCTTTAAAGACGTTTCTTATGGAGTGATGCCCCTTGGAACCGCCTTTATTCTCTCTGGCTTAATAGTTTATGCTTCGAGGAAGGGTGAGCCCGCTAAAGAGTCTGTGGATTATAGATCGGCGGCTATAATTGGAGCTATGCAAGGATTATCAATAGTTCCGGGTTTATCAAGAAGCGGTTTAACAATATCCGCCGCATTGATGCTTGGCGTAAAAAGGGAAGAAGCGTTCAGATTCTCTTTCCTATTATCGATTCCAGCAATATTTGTAGCGCTGATAATGTTATTCTTCTCTGAGATCAATCTCCTTATTGAAGCCAATCTCGAATTAATAGACCTGTTCGCCGGCTGCCTCATGGCAGCGCTTTCAGGGTACGCTTCACTAAAATTTCTCCGCAGATTTCTCCACAAATTCCATCTTTTCGCGTTGTATCTGCTGCCTTTGGGCTCCCTTCTAATATTGGTTGATTTGCTGGCGATTTAATTTGACATTTATGTACTAAAATGTACTGAAAAGTTTTAAATATTACATAAAAACACAAATATTATCTTGTTTATGGTGTCGTCAACTTGGCGTCAAAGAAGAATAATGCTCCAATCAAAACCCGTGTGTGTATAGTTGAAATCTCAAGCCTTAAGCCTCACGAGCGAACCGATAGCTTTAGGGTTAAGGCGCTTAAAGATGAGATATGGCTTGACGGCGTTCTTAAGAAACCTATAGTGGTTGATGAAAAAACTAATGTGATAATCGATGGGCATCATAGAGTTGAAGCTCTACGCCTTCTCGGCTACACAAAAGTACCGGTCTGTTATGTGGATTACATGTGTGACAAGATAGGTTTGAAATCAACGGCTAAAGACAACATTGAGATAACTAAAGATAGAGTTATTGAAGCTGCGTTGAGAAACAGTCCATTTGGCCCTAAATCCACTTGGCATTACCTATCCCTTGAAAGGGGGATTAAGCATATATCGTTTATAGAGAGAAGAGTCGATATGCCTTTAGACTCACTTAAATGAGTCACCTGCTCAGAACTGAAACCTAGACTCCACTCTTCAAAATGCTTCATAAAATTCTGCCGTGGGTGGAGGGGGAAGCGCATAACAGGGAAACTCAACTCTCCTAGATCTCTCTACTTGTCAAATATGTTTCCCTGCGCTTCCCCCTCCATAAGAAAGTTGAGATAGCAAGAATAAAAACTTTACCCTCATTATCTCTCAATCTAATTTCTGGTTTCAGGATATTTTTCCCTTATCTTCTCGTCGGCTACTTTGGCTATTAATCCGCTTGACACTAAAACATATTTAGCCTGCATTACCTCAGCCATATCAGCTATCTTTTGATCTTGGGTTACAAGTATCAAGTCGTTTTTCTTCGCATACAAAATTATATCCTCATCTTTTGCCCCCTGAAGCCCTGCGTCGCTGACTGTTAAAACTTCCCACCCCAGAAGTTCAAAATATTCCTTTAATCCGGAATACATTTCATCTAATAGTATCCTCTTCAAACGCCGCCATCCCGCTATAGATCTTCACCAATCTAATACCCTAAAGTCTCTTATATAATCCTTGTAGCCGTTCCGCCATAATCTCTCGAGTATTTTCTTTAGAATCTGAAATATAGGATTACAGCTATCTCTAGCGAAATTAAAGAGGTAATGGTCAAATTTTACATGGTTTTGTGAAAAGATGGAAGAAACCTGCTTTTGATGTAAGTCTAAACTAATTAAAATATCATTTATTTCTAGTCCCTTGTTAAAGGTTCAGTCAGTTTTTCGACTTTTTCTCATATCTAATTTTTTTGATAAATAAATTTAAGTTTCTGTACGCCTTTATTTTCTCTAGTCATTAAGGTCGCTGTTAACGATTCCATTTCACATAGTTGATTGGAAGGTCTTATTTGGTGGGGTGTTTAAGGTCTTGAGATACGTCAGAAAGAGGGATGGTAAACTAGAGCCGTTCGATCAGGAACGTATAACTAACGCTATATGGAAGGCCACTAAAGCTGTTGGCGAAGAAGACAGGGAGCTCGCTAAGCGCTTAAGCGATAAGGTTGTTGATGAGCTTAGGAAGCGTTTTGGCGAGGATGGCGTACCGACAGTTGAAGAGATACAGGATGTTGTGGAAAAGATTCTAATTGAGAATGGTCATGCTAAGATCGCTAAGGCGTACATTTTGTATCGGAAGCAGCATCAGGATTTAAGAGAACTTGCTGAAATACTTAGCTCTACGGATCTAGTCGAGCAATACCTTAACTTAGAAGATTGGTATGTGCGTGAGAACTCGAACATGAGTTTTTCATTACAGGGCTTAAATAATTATTTGACAACGAAAGTTATCGAACGCTACTGGACTAATCGAATATATCCGCCGAACATCGCTGAAGCGCACCGTTCAGGCGACATACATATCCACGATCTAGGGGTTTTAGGACCATATTGTGTTGGGTGGGATTTAAGAGATCTTCTACTGTCCGGGTTTGGCGGCGTTTACGGGAAAGTTGAGAGTAAGCCTGCAAGACACTTTAGAACAGCCCTTGGACAGGTTGTGAACTTCTTCTATACGCTGCAGGGTGAGGCTGCAGGGGCACAAGCATTTAGCAACTTTGATACGCTTTTAGCGCCGTTTATCCGCTATGACGGCTTAGATTATAAGGAAGTTAAGCAAGCGCTTCAGGAATTCGTATTTAACATTAATGTTCCAACAAGAGTCGGCTTCCAAACTCCATTCACCAATATAACGCTGGATCTCAAGGTTCCCGAATTCATGAAGGGTGAGCCGGTTATATATGGCGGTAAAGTGGCTGACGACGCTTATGGCGACATGCAAGATGAAATGGACATGTTAAACATGGCCTTCGCTGAAGTCATGACTGAAGGCGACGCTAGAGGCAGGGTGTTCACTTTTCCAATCCCAACATATAACATAACGAAGGATTTTGATTGGGATTCCCCCGTTTCGCAAAAGATATTTGAGTTGACGGCTAAATATGGTGTGCCATACTTCTCAAACTTTGTGAACAGCGATATGAAGCCGGAAGATGTCCGCTCAATGTGTTGTCGCCTGAGAATAGATAATAGGGAGCTGCGGAAGCGTGGTGGAGGTTTCTTTGGCGCCAACCCTCTTACGGGCTCGATTGGCGTTGTGACAATAAATCTACCCAGAATTGGATATTTGACGAAGGATGAGGATAGGTTCTTTGAGAGGCTTGGCGAAATCATGGATCTCGCCAAAGATAGCCTAGAGATAAAACGCAAGGTTTTGGAGAGGTTTACTGAGAAGGGATTATATCCTTACTCTAAGCATTATCTGCGATTTGTTAAGGAGACTTACGGTAAATACTGGAAGAACCACTTCTCAACGATAGGCATCATCGGTATGAATGAGGCTTTACTAAACATGTTTGGTTTTGGAATTGAAACTAAAGAAGGATTAGACTTCGCAACTAAAACCCTGCTCTTCATCCGGGAGAGGCTTCTAGAATATCAGGAGGAGACCGGCAACCTATATAATTTAGAAGCTACGCCAGCTGAGGGGGCATCATATAGGCTTGCCAAGATAGATAAGAAAAAGTACCCGGATATAATAGTTGCCAACGAAAAGTATCTGTCTAAGGGCGCTGAACCATTTTACACGAACTCAACGCATTTGCCAGTCGACTACACTGGCGACCTGTTTGAGGCGCTCGACCATCAAGATAGGCTCCAACCACTATATACTGGTGGAACGGTTTTCCACGTTTTCCTCGGCGAAAGAATCTACTCATGGGCTGCCGCCGCAGCTCTCGTCAAGAAAATATCCTACAGCTATCATATACCGTACTTTACTTTAACACCAACATTCAGCATATGTCCCACACACGGGTACATAAATGGCGAACACAAGGCTTGTCCGAAGTGCGGCGTCAGATGCGAGGTGTATTCAAGAGTCGTAGGCTACCTTAGACCCGTAGATCAGTGGAACGATGGAAAGCAGTCAGAGTTCAGGATTAGGCAGAAATTTGACCGAGCTGTTTTAATGGTTGCGCCGGAGATCCTAGCGCGATAAAATTAAACAGTGCTCTTTGTCCGGATAGAATCCGGGGTAAACATGAAGTTTAGTGGGTTGCAGAAGACGAGTTTAATCGACTTTCCGGGTAAAATTTCCAGCATACTTTTTACGCCGGGCTGTAATCTTCGTTGTCCATACTGCCAAAACTGGAGGATAGTCGTTAACCCTCAGGGCCCCTTTCTCTCGGAGGATGATGCCCTAGCGATACTGGAGTCAAGGAAGAAGTATGTGGATGCTGTCGTTATAACCGGCGGTGAACCATTAATTCACAGCGATATACTGCAATTCATTAAGAGGCTTAAGGAAAGGAACTTTTCGGTTAAACTTGATACGAATGGCTTCTTTCCAGACCTGCTTAAGCGGTGTTTAGATTATGTGGACTATGTTGCCGTGGACGTTAAGACTTCACCGGAGAAGTATCATTTGTTAGGCGCTAAAGAAGTGAGCAGTCTCTTTAAAACAATAAATCTGCTCAAAGAATGCGGTGTTGACTATGAATTCAGGAATACTGTTGTGCCAAGAATAGTTGAGGAGGAAGACGTGGTAAAGATTGGTGAGACCGTGAAAGGAGCTAAACGTTTTGCATTTCAACAATTTATTCCAGAAGATGTACTAGATGAGAATTTTAGAAGCGTTCAACCATATCCATTTGAAACCATAAAGCGTTTCTCCGAAATAATGAAGAAATATGTTAATGAAGTGATTTTGAGGGTTTAAGTGTAAAGCGCGTTTCAACTACTTATTCATTTTATTCATTAAATACCTGTGTATTGACCTAGCCGCCTTTTTCCCAGCTCCCATAGCGCTTATAACTGTCGCTTCGCCCGTAACTATGTCTCCTCCAGCATACACGCCCTCAATGCTAGATCTCATATTCTCATCGACAATTATTGTTCCATCTTCAGCAACCTTTAGTCCGGGCGTGGTTTGCTGGATAAGCGGGTTAGGCCTCCTGCCAATAGCAACTATAACCGTGTCGACATCCATCAGAAAGTTTGAGCCTTCTATTGGAACAGGTCTACGCCTGCCGGATTCATCCGGCTCAGAAAGCTTCATTTTCACGCACTCCATTTTCCTAACCCATCCCTCCTCATCCCCATGATAAGCCACTGGCAACGTTAAGAAATCAAATATTATGCCCTCCTCCTCAGCGTTCTCAACCTCCTCCTTTCTAGCCGGCATTTCAGCCCTAGACCGCCTATAAACTATGTGAACCTCTCTTGCCCCAAGCCTTAAAGCGCTTCTTGAAGCATCCATAGCTACGTTTCCAGCCCCAATAACCGCCACCTTCTCTCCAATCTTAATTGGAGTATCCCATTCTGGAAACAGGTATGCCTTCATTAAGTTGACGCGTATAAGAAACTCATTTGCGCTATATATGCCGCAAAGGTTCTCGCCCGGTATCCTCATAAACATTGGTGGGCCCGCGCCAGTTCCAATGAACACCGCGTCAAAACCATGGTCGTTGAGAAGCTCCTGAATAGTGTAAAGTCTGCCAATTAAAGCATCCGTTTCTATCGTGACGCCAAGCCTCCTCACGTAGTTGACCTCCGCCTGAACGATGCGCTTAGGAAGCCTGAACTCTGGAATACCGTACATTAAAACGCCCCCCGGCTCGTGAAGGGCCTCGAAAACGATGACTTCATGCCCCAGTTTGGCGAGGTCTGCTGCAGCCGTCAGTCCAGCTGGTCCAGCGCCTATAACAGCCACGCGCTTACCGGTGGACGGCGGCTTCTCCGGCACTTCAACGCCGTGACTCAGCTCCCAATCTGCGAGGAACCTTTCTAGCCTGCCAACCTGAACCGGGTCGCCTTTTCTCCCGAGGACGCAGTTCTTTTGGCATTGATCCTCCTGGGGGCAAACTCTCCCGCAGATCGCTGGCAGATTGTTTTTCTCTTTAATTTTACGTATAGCCTCCCTGAACTCTCCCTCTCTAAGAAGCTTTATAAACGCGGGTATGTCTATTTCAACCGGGCATCCCGGAACGCATTGAGGGTTTTGGCACTGCAGACACCTCTCGGCTTCAAGGATCGCCTGCTCCTCACTGTAGCCTAAGGCCACCTCGTTAAAATTACGTATTCTTTCTTCCGGAGGCTGCTTAGGCATTGGAACAGCTTTAAAACGATTCCATCCACTCATTGTGCTCTATGCACCCCCAAGATTTTTCGGTTCATCTCCCAGTACTCTAACGCAGCCTTTTCTTCCCCGAGAAATGTTGTCTGCCTTTTTATTAGTTCTCCAAAGTCCACCTCATGGGCGTCAAATTCTGGGCCCTCTACGCAGGCGAACCTTGTTTTACCGCCAACTGTAACCCTGCATGCGCCGCACATGCCCATTCCATCCACCATGATCGGATTCAAACTCACAATGGTTTTAATTCCAAATGGTCTTGTAACCTCAGCTACAGCCCTCATCATAACGGCGGGCCCTACAGCGTAAACCATGTTAAATCTATAGCCACTCTGAATTAGCGTTTTTAGGACGTCGCTCACAAAACCTTTATGTCCCCTTGTCCCATCATCCGTAGAAATATAGAGTTCATCTGAGACTTCAGCCATCTCCCCCTCAAATATCAGCAGGTTGGAGCTTCTCGCACCTATTATAGAAACCACCTTATTGCCAGCCCCTTTAAACGCTCGCGCTATCGGATATGCGGCGGCTATCCCTACCCCACCGCCCACAACACATACAACCCCATACCTCCTTATCTCGGTTGGGTTTCCAAGCGGGCCGAGAACGTCCAGTATTACGTCGCCTTCATTAAGTTCCCCTAGCTTTCTAGTTGAGATGCCGACTTCAAGGAAGACTAGGGTAATTGTTCCATCGTCAATATTCCAATCGGCAATAGTTAATGGGAATCTTTCCCCTTTCTCGTCAACCCTTAAAATAACGAACTGCCCCGGCTGGGCTCTCCTAGATATTTGTGGGGCCAGCACCTTCATTAGCTTTATTCTCGGCGCAATCTCCCTTTTCTCGACTACTTTATACATTGTTTCACTCCTAGGTCGAAGTCTCGTATTAGAGATAGAGTGAATTATCAGGCTAATTTAATCTTTCGGACTAATGAGAATCCTCTAGAAACGGCTAAAACAACATTTAGAGGAGTAACATTCTATTACGCGCGGCTTTTACCCTCCAGACAACTTTCTTCCAGCTATCTTCTCCATTGCAGCTATCGCCGCCTGCGTTCCCTCCTCACCTAAACCTTCGGCTTCAACTATTCTTAGGAGCTGGTGGACTAAGGCTGTTCCAGGCAGCGGTAGATTTAATTCCGCCGCCAATTCTAGCGCTAGGCGTAGATCTTTCTGCTGATGCCTAATCTTAAATCCGGGTTTAAAGTCTCGCTCTATCATTTTAGGCCCAAGATTAATCAGCATCCATGAGCTTGCGGCGCCAGCCGAAATAGCCTCCAAAAGCTTTTTTAAGTCCAATCCAGCTTTCGCGCCAAGCATAAGCCCCTCGCAGACCGCCTGAATATTTAGCGCGCATATCACTTGATTGCAGAGTTTAGCGGTTTGACCCATGCCGCTCGGACCCATATAAGTTATCTTTTTGCCGAGCGCCTCAAATATTGGCAAGCACTCCTCGAAAGTATCCCCTGGGCCGCCAACCATTATTGACAGAGTTGCTTCTCTAGCGCCCTTCTCGCCGCCGCTCACCGGCGCATCAAGCATTTTAACGCCCTTCTTAGCAAGCTCCTCGGCTATTCTACGCGTCACAGCCGGCGATATGGTGCTCATATCTACGACTATTAAGCCCGGTTTAGCGCCGTGGATCACACCGTTAGATCCAAGTATAACTTCTTCAACATCGGACGAATCGGTAACCATTGTAATGACGACGTCTGATCTCTCAGCAACCTCTTTAGGTGAGCTAGCGCCATAAGCCCCCATAGCGATAAGATCATCCATCTTAGACCTAGTCCTATTCCAAACGGTTAGGGGATAACCGGCCCTAAGGAGATTAATGGCCATAGGCTTACCCATGATCCCCAAACCAATAAAGCCAATTCTCTTCTTCACGCATTTACACCTCCAAAAACAATATGCGGCAAAACCCTTAAAAATATCTCCTATAAAAATAAAAGAATGAACGAATAATACTGAGATTGATGGGCGGGTAGATCAGCCTGGTATGATCGCGGCGTTGGCATCGCCGAGGTCGAGGGTTCAAATCCCTCCCCGTCCACCAGTCTTTTGGGTCCACATTCCTTCCCTTTTTAAGTTCTGCGGGCTCCTCTTTTATGGGGCTTGGGTTGAGGGAGGATATTTACGACTTCGCTAGGAGGATTGAGCGTTATAGGCGGATTATCGCTGAGCTTGGGAATGGCGATGTCGCGCTTAGGTTGCTGGACCACTTAGCTAGTCTTGGGCTTAGTGAGGCGGCGCTCAGCAATCAAGCGGCGCACTTAATCGCCGTGCTACGTCTAATAGACTTTGATGTTAGGGAGGCAACGCGGGTCAATGTTGAGCGCGTGGTGGCGAAGATTAACGGTAATAGGTCTTGGAGGGAGGAGACAAAGCGCCATAAGAGGCTTGTCTTGAAGAGACTTATACAATTCGCCAAGTGTGGGAGCTGCGAGAGGGGTGCGCCTGTTCCGCCTGAGGTTGCATGGATCAAGGTCTCTAAAAAGAGGGCGAATGATTCTAGGGTAAAGCCTGAGGCGCTACTCACAGTAGATGATTTTGAGGCTCTTGTAAAAGCTACTGAGAATGCCAGGGATAGGGCCATGGTTTATACGCTCTTTGAGGGAGCGTTGAGACCGGGCGAGCTGCTAAGCATGAGTGTTGGCAGCGTAGAGTTTAAAGATAAATATTGCCTTATAACCGTTGTCGGTAAGACCGAGCTCAAGAGGATTCCGCTTGTAGTTTCCTATAAGCCGCTCTTAAAATGGCTTGAAGAGCATCCGCTTAGAGACGACCCAAATGCCCCATTATGGTGCTCCCTGTCAAGAAACTATCTAGGCAGAAGATTAAGCTACAGGCACTTCCGCCTAATAATAAAGCGTTTAGTGAAAAAAGCCGGGTTAAGGAAGGAGGTTTGGCCGTACCTGTTCAGGCACACGGCGATCACGAAGATGGCTAAGGTTCTGACAGAAGCCCAGCTGGAGTCCTATGCGGGCTGGGTCCACGGCTCGAGGATGCCGGCCAAATATGTTCACTCTGACACCAGAGATGTTGAGGAGGCGATTCTCTCCATATATGGCATAAAGAAGGTTGAGGCGGAAAGCGTAGTTAAAACAGTTAAGTGTCCTAGGTGCGGCTCAGTCATCCCTGAAACAAGCAGGTTCTGCAGCGAATGCGGTCTGCCCCTCAGCATGATGACAGCCTACAAGGCTGAGATGTCCGCCAAGGAGGTTGTTGAAGCAGCGGAAATGATTGAGTCAATGAAGCAGAAGATGGCTGAGCAAAGCGCTGAGATAGCTGAGCTGAAGACAATCCTAGAGGCAATAAAGTCAAAGAAGATTGGTATTGTACGCGGTGACCACACAAACTTACCACATCTAAAGTGATGCCCAAATAATATGTGCAAGTCTCTGTAACACGCAAATGCGTGTCCAAACAATATACTCTTAGAACGATATTTAACTATGCCTTCTAAGCCTTAGACGTATCGATTGCGCCGTATAGAATGGCGATTTGTCATAATATGACAAAACTCTGCACAAGATTAGGTTGAATGTGATAAAAATTGGGGCTTAATCTCGCTAGAGAGACACGCATATGCGTGCTTGATTTACCCGTCCTGCTCAAGCTGCTTGATCTGCTCACGGAGGGCATTGATCTCATCGTCGATGGTTTTCATCTTCTTAGATAGCATGCTTAGCTCTGCTAGATTTACTTCCATCCTATATTCCTCATCGACTCTGCCAGTCCTCTCAAACTTTAAGATTTCTTGGACTATCCTGAGTTCCCTGTTGAGCGTCTTCTCTATGAGCTTGAAGTGGCTGTTGCTCTGTGAGCATGGGTAGTCCTTCCAGCCAAGCCACTCCGCGGCCTCTTGGTCAACCGTTATTGTTGCGGTTCCCTTCTCGTCAACAGCTATTTGATATGGTGATGCCAGTGCGAGGGTTGTGTTAATCACTTGGAAGACCTTATTAAGGGCCTCGGCTCTCCACCTTGGCATGTCCCTCTCAGCCTGCTCGGCCCTCTGGAGCCATACTCCCCTGACCGGCACCTTTAGGATCCAGTCGTTCTCACCGCCTAGGACTGCGGCCATAGCCCTGCTCAGCAATGGTCTCCAGAAGACCTCCTCCTCAACTGCACTAGACTTAGCTCTTGCGTAGGTCTCCTCAGCCTCCCTATAGGATGCCAATGCGTATAATAGCGCCGCCTCATGAATCGATGTGTAGAGGAGCCTCCTCCTCATAGATGCCCAGCTGCCCGGGTACACGACATCCCCATTCCTGCAGACTATCCAGACTTCATCCGCGGCACCGCTCATCCAACTCGCATACCAGCCTACGCGGTCCTGAATAGCTACGATAACCTTAGCGAAGTTATCCTTAGCCTTAATTATACTAGCGCACTTCTTAACCTCAGACTTCACCGGATAGCGCTCACATTCAATGTAGACGTTCTCCGCTCCATCCTTAACGAATATGTCCACGTATATCGGCTCACCATTAGAGCACTCAACGACTTTCTCGAAGCTTATCTCTCGCAGCCCCTCACGCCATAAGTGCAACGCCGAATAAAGCCTAAGCACCTCATGGGCTGGTGGACCGCGCTTCGGAGCCCTATTATAAGCATCCCTAAGCTCGGCGGGCAAGCCCTCAGTAACCCTCTCTAACAAGCTCTTCCCATCGCTTGGTTCGGACATGATCAATCACCATTTTGTTAATAAACAAATAATATTTTTATCCTAAAACTTAACTATCTTCGGCTCAACAATTATCTTCAGTTCTCTTCTACTATTCACGGCTGCCAGCCCTATCCCGGTTACCTCAAAGACCTTTATGTCTAGGCGCTCAGCCCTAGTCTGACTTGTCACTAAGAGCGCCTCATCATATCCGTGCGCTAGTGCTTCCAGCAGCTGTCCTAGCCCACGCAGAATATCATCGTTATCACTCTTTAACTCCACAGCTATCTTTATTCCGCGCTCATAAACCTCGCCATCAATCATACCATTCCCAACGCGAATGCCACCACTGGGAAAGAAGACCGCGCAACCCATACTCTCATAGAAACGCCTCACAGCCCTACCTAGATCCTTCGCCTTCATCCTTACCCAACAATAATACATCTGAGCATCGTTATATAAGACAATTATAGAGATTGGGAGTTATTTGCTTACGCGAGCATACAGAACTGACATTTTTCACATCATTTGCATACTAGAGACCGCTGAGAAAACCAAAAGGAGAGAAGATTAGCCTCGATATTCGGCAATCTCACATTAACCCATAGCATGCCTCAATTATTTTGCCTTCTAATAATGTATCTCATGGCTTTAGCCCAAGCTCTCCAGAATGTTCTCTATCAGTGGTTTGAGCGGCGGTATATCTTTCTTTATTGTTTTCCATAATATTTTGACGTCTACGCCGAAGTATTCGTGGATCAATTTGTCCCTCATTCCAGCCATCTTCTTCCATGGAATCGAAGGATACTTGTCCCTAACTGATTTAGGTATATGCTTGGCCGCTTCACCTATAACCTCAATGCTCCTAATTACGGCATTTATAGTCTTTTTATCTCTTGCAAAATCCTCGAAATCCATGTTTCTTGTGAATTCCTCGATATCCTTGATTGAGTCAAGTATGTCTTGTAGGTAATCCCTATAATCCCTTTTCCTCATAGGTAGACAACTTCTCTTAAAATGTGTTCTCCAATCCTAGGCTTTAGAGCATCCCTCGTAACAAGGTCAACCTTCAAGCCAAGCAGTTTACTTAAATAATCCTCTAAGTCCATGAATTCAAAGAGGCTCGGCGGCTCCTCAAACTCGATTAGGATATCAATATCGCTCCTCTTCCTCTGCTCACCCCTAACAAAAGAGCCAAAGATCCCAATCTCCTTAACCTTAAACCTTTCTCTCAATTCATCTTTATGCTCAGATAAGACCCTTTTTACCTCTTCAAGAGACCTCATATGCTTAAATCCCTACTTTAAACTAAGATCAACTAAATTTAAACATTTAACCTTCGCTTTCTCTACTGTTTACTGAGACTAATCCTATTCCGCTGGCTTCAGTATCGCTCTTCAAGCAACTTCTTTACGTAATGAAAGAGAGGTTTCTTGAGATTTTAGATATCGAAGAATTGTTCTCTCGCTTAATAGGTGTAGATTGAAAAATGAGGAGTACGAGAGAGTTAAGATGAACTCCGTAACTTTCGCCAGACATGATTGCCATGAATGTACTTTATACTCCTTTACTGAATATTTCGATTACTATGTAATTTACTAGCAGCTCCCGATTACTGGCGGGAGTGAGTTAAGCACCTAGTTTATTAATGCCATCTCTTTGGGGAGTCCCTTGTCTAAACCGAATACCTCCAATATCTTAGAGGATTATTTAAGTAAACTGCCTCAAACCATGCATATTTATGTATTTTTCATTTCCCTAAGTATCTATCAAAGTAGGATTAGCGTTTAAAGATCTCGTTAGAGAAAAACTATTAAGTGTTATAAAAAGTAAATACCGCTTATCTGAACCCACGCATAGCACCCTACGATTAGGTGGGGCGACGTAAGCAGGATCAAAAGCAATACGAGGGCGCAGGATCTCCTCCCCAAATCCTCCCCCTCATTAAAAAGTCTTACCTTTTCTTAAGATAAGGCTTCCCGGCCAATAAAAGACGAACAAAAAGGGGCTTACTTACCCATATATTTAATCAGGTGTCATGGACATTTATATTTTAAAAACTTGACCTCATTTAGTGTCGTGGTTCTAGCTCGCTGAGGATTCTGCGGTATAGTTCTGGGCTTATTCTGAACCCGGCTTTTAGGAGCTCGTCTAGGATTTGGATTGTCTCGTCCCTCGTCATTATTCCCCGCTTATAGGCTTTGATTATTATGCCGCATGTTCCGATCGGCGTTATATTGAGCATCTTTGATACTCTTCTCGCTTCTCCATCATCCGCTATAAGATATTTTATGTTTAGCTGCTTGCACAGCTTAATTGCCTCCCTCTCCCCTAAGCCGAGCCTTATATTCGTGTCTAGGAAGCGGTATTCGGCGTCTATCTCAGGCTTCACCCGCTCCCTAACAATCCATGCCCCAACAGCCCGCTCAATAATGAACGCATCACTAATGTTAAGAGCCTTCCCCCTGACCACTGCCTCCTCGAAAACGGCCTTGGGGATAAAAATTTTCTCAAAGACAGATCTAAGTATTTCGAGCTTGCCGACCTTCGCCAGGTAGATTAGTGGTGTGGAGTTTGAGACTGCGTAGGTAGGCTTATCTTCGCTCAAGCGCCTTCAGATCCTCTTCAAAGTCCTCAACGCTATACTGGAGTGTGACCTTCTTCTGCGCCAATACATCAATCATCTCCCATATTGAGACACCAGCAATCTCGGCAGCCCTTGAGAGCGTAACTGACCCATCCCTATACAATTCTACAGCTTTATTAAGCCTCCACTCACGCAGGTAATGCTCCAACGCCCTCTCCAGAATGGTCGACTTATCCACCCTCTCCTCTCTGGCTATCTCTTCTATGAAACGCACCATTTCCTTAGGCAGCCTAGCCGAAACCACCTCGGACAAGGATAGACCTCCGTATACAATTTAAAACAATGTCTACGTATTTAAACCTTCCAAGCCATATCAAAGAGAACGGACATCATATTGAACTTAATAATTAATTAACCACTTCAATAAGGTTCTTCGCCCCCTTAATACTTCCAGCGGCTTTATATATGAATTCATCATTCTGCTGCTTTTCCCCATCAAGAGGGGTTCGCGCCTAGAAATGTGAAACTTAAAGTTAAGAGCACTATGCCGCCTTACTCGCTTTAATGAAAGCATGAGATTTGGTCGTGTCTTAAGTTCATATAACAAAACTTAAATTAGAGATTTCAGCACGTTATATTTGGATTAGGTCTGGAGGAAAATTAGTGAGTGCTAGTTTGGAGCCTTTAATGTTTTATGTTGGGAAGAGCTTCTTTGACAGGGCGAAGAAAACCTTCAACTTGGGCTTCATCGTGAGGAAGCCTCTGCTCCAAATTCTCAGAGGTATGGGTTTTCAGCCGAATGAGATGGATAGGGATGAGGTTAAGAGGGCTCTTGAGGAGTTCGCTAGGACAAGCGGCGTAACAATAACCTACGCCCAGATTCTCAGGGAGATCACGCTTTCACTGCTGACGCCTACAGCGCTCCTCAAGGCGGCTAAGGGCGAAACAATATCTTTCTTCGGCGCCTACGACCTAGGCTTCAGCATATTCATGGAATTCCAGACATCGATAAGTAGAGCCTTTAGGCCAACAATAATCACATTCATATGGCTGGTCTTACCGAGAACCATAGAGGGCTCAGAGAGAGCGCTGCAGGTACTCAGGGAAATTAGAGATAGGGTTGGCGTTTTGCCGATAACCCCCGACGAGTGGGAAGATGTTCAGCCAGTAACCGAAAAGCTCCTTAAAAGCGGCTTCACAATAAAAGGACTAACAGAAAACCTCTGGACAAATATATAAAGCGCGCCTCGCAGAATCCTCTTTCAATCCCTCCCGCCCCTCCCTCTAAAAGTAGAGAGGAGTCTAACGAACAGAAAAGGGAAGAAGGAGTTTGAGGGGAGTTTAGAGCCAACACACTCTTAGAGCAAATCAACGCAATCTAAACTGCTTTAATGTGGCTAATCTTCTAAGGTGAAACTGGAAAGAAAAACCCATTATAGGAGTAGGAGCTCCACCTCTTTCAACGTTCCCCTCACTGGGTCGACCTCTAAACCGAAGGATTCTAGGGCTGTTACGCCTAAAATGACCTGATCTTCATCCTCCCCCATAATAACGGTTACTGTCCTCCTCCTTCCCATAATCTCCATTCAGCCTCGCTTATATCCCTCTCAACATATCCGCCGAAAGCCCTAAACCTCCTCCTCTCAATCGGCTTAACACCCAACTCCTCAAGCCTCCTTCCAGGTATAACGCTATATATGGCTCCCATGTCAACTATACCCTCTACCTCAGTAATCTTTGTGGGAGAAAGCGGATTAAAAACACCAAATTTAACCCTAATGAAACCCAAGGAATATCACTCTCACATAATACTGCCATAGGAATATCACTCTCGCTCTATCCACAGCAACACTTGTATCGAGAATGGTCATTGAAGCCTCTCCCTCTCTTTCCCCTAAGAGATTCAATCTTACATGCCTCGAAACTCACATTTGACACAAACTCTTTCTAGTTATTTGAAGATGCTGTTATATGGGGGCTTGTGCCGAAGACAATCGATGAGAAGACCCTTCAGCCAGTTTACGTTATAAAGATCCAGTGATAGAAGATGTGAGGAGAGTGGAGAAGGCACTTGTGAGGGCCCTTGAGCAGCATTGGAAAGATTGGGAGCAGATATCTTCCGACCTTCTATTGGAGTTTTAGCTGGGTTATCTGATGACTAAGGTTTACTCCTCCATCTACTCCTACCCAAGTAAATCAATCCAAGAAATAGAGGAAATTATTGATGAAATTGAAAGAAAGACTGAAAGGATACGTAATCATGACACTAGAATTGAATTGGCTAAAAAGATCAGGAGATTGCGCATAGATCTAAAAGATAGATTTTGATATTAACAATTTTAGATTCCTATCTCATCACATATTATGCTCATCTTAGCTCTACTACTCAATCTACTCCTAGTAGTCTTACCGCACTTACCAACAATCAACCCAGATTTTAAGCCAGTAGGCGTGGACGTAATCCTCTATAAATCCTTTCTCGAAGAAGCTGAAGACGCTGGACTTATACAGGCGCTGGCAAATGGAGGAATGGGGAGGCCACTTTATCTTATGTTAGTATACTGGTTATGGGCTTCCATAGGGAAAAACACTGTTCTCCTAATGGATTTACTACATCCCTTGGCAGCTTTAACTGGTCTCGCGTTGATCTCCTTTTATGTGGCACGTAAGATTAATGGGGAGGAAGCTGTCAGTTGGGCTGCTCTACTCATAATTTCGTTTAGCGTGGGCGCGCCCACCTGGAGGATAGTGATGAGAAAAGAGATGTATGCTGTTATAGCGGCTCTGTTAATTTCTTTAAGCGTTCTCCTAGTTGCATTGCAGCCTCAGACAGTTATTGGACAGTACTATGCTGTCGGCGGAGAAATAGTGGCTGAAGCACCCTCACCAGAACTATTCTTGACAAGCCAAACAGTTATGGCGATCATGGCGATAGCGGCCGCTGCCGCTGCTGCCGGGATATTAGTCTACAATAAACGGAGAATCTAGTCTCTCAACCCTCTTATCTTCTTTCTTTAATTTTTTAAGATTAGGAATATGTATAGCATAGTCATAGATTATTTAGAGAATCTAACAATTTAAGAGTTGAGGAGTTATCTTTGGGTGTGAGGGGCGCTAGGGGAATAAGTGGGAGATGGCTTACTATTGTGAAGGTTGCACTTATACTATCCCTGATTCTCGCCATAACTCTGCTCTGCTCCAGGTTGACCCCCAGCAATAGAGATAGCGGTTCTCCCGCATCCCCCTCTGTCGATATGTTTAGGGCCGCTATCGTTGATGGCATAGGGTTTACTAGGCCTAACCCATCGTTTACTCAGGGCGTTAAGGATTTGTTGGAGGGGGCTGGCTTAAGGGTTGACATCTATGAGGGTGGGAATGTTACTATAGATTTGCTTAGGGGGATCGGCGGTTATGGGCTTCTAATTCTTAGGCTTCACAGCGCAATGGACCCTAAATACGGCTTCCTATACCTCTTCAGCGCCGAGAGGTTCAATGAGACCGAGTATGAGGCGAGGTTCGATGAGGAGCGTAGAACAGGCGCCGTTAGGGAGGGCATAACATTTGAGGGTGAAGCATATTTCACGCTTAGGGCCGACCTGCTAGGTTACATGAACCAGGGCGGGTTAAGCGGCTCAATCATAATATTGATGGGCTGTAATGGGACAAATTCAGAGCATGCGATAAATAGATTATTTGAAAGGGGTGTTAGGGCCATAGTAGCCTGGGACGGATACGTAGACCTAAACTACACAGATGAGATAACGTTAAAACTTATAGAAGCCGTCTACAAGAAGGGTCTAAGCTTTGAGGAAGCAGCCAACAAAATTATGGATGAATACGGCCCAGACCCAACCTATAAAAGCAAACTCAAATACCTAGTTAAGCCATAGTAATTTAGGTTAACTGCTTTATTAGACCCCCATGTAAACTTCTATTTGGAATTGTTTGGCTGTTTCTAAAGCGTCCTCGTCAGCGTATGGCGTCACAATTATCAGTCTAGAGGGTCTTCTGCCCTCAGCTTTCTCGTAGAATTCGGCCTTGCGCTTGAAGGCGTGGGCGTCCGCTCGGCTAACATGTGACTTGACCTCGATGAGAATAATTCTATCGTCGTGTACCGCTACATCTACATCTATTGTGCATGGGTGCCCGAAAACGTAGCCTTCACCATCCCACTTAACCCACTTCTCAACTCTTAAGCCAAGCTCCTTCTCAATTATTCCCCTAAGCCCCTCCCTAAACGCCTTCTCGCTTATAATGCCCCATCTAGCGCCTAATGCATCAATATGCCTCCTAAGCAGGTTGAAGCCCTCAATCATATCAGCCCTAAGCTTAATGAGCTCCTCATCATGTCTCTTAAAACCTGCAACCATATCTTCTCTGAGCCTAACGATTTCGCCCCAAACTTTGGCAATCTCCTCATCGTGTCTCTTAAACCCAGCAATCATATCCTCCCTTAATCTTGTAATCTCTTCGTCATGGCGCTTAAAGCCCTCAATCATATCAGCCCTCAATTTATTCATGTCTTCTCTAAGCTTGGCTAGCTCAGTCTCATGCCTATCAAGCCTGCGGAGTATTTCATCAAGCCCAAGCAAGCCCGCTACCGCATAGCGGAACTCCTCATCTTCCCTTAGTAAAGCAAAAATTTTAGATTTAAGCTCACCAATCTCCATTAGATGCCCACACTATTCAATTAGAAGCTTGCTAGTATCTCCCATATATTTGTTTCTTAAATCGAATCTAGCATTCTTAAAGCCCTACTCTTCTTTATCTCCTTATAGAAGGGAGATACCTTTCATCTCTTTGATTGCTCTTAGTTTATAGGTGATGATAGGATAAAAAGGTGAATATGTGAGGTGACTTCTCTTTAGAGTAAGAGGATTTGGAGTCTAGAGTCTCAAGGGCGATTATAATTAGCTTGTTTTTAAGTTTCAGCAGGCCGCTGAGTTTGTTGTGAAAGCTTTACTTAGAGGTTTAGGGATGCCATAATACGGGGTATAGTCTTTAGGGCTTCTTACGCTGTTGAGAGAGTGCTTGGACGTGAGGATAAGGTGTTCAAGCCGCTGAAGACTTTAGATAAGTATTATGTGCCGACAAGGTACCCTAATGTTTGGGTTAAAGGGTAGCCTAATGAGTATTATGCGAAGAGAGTTTCTGGGGAGGCTATAATATTTGCTGAGGACGTAATAGATTGGGTTGAGAGAAAATGAAGGTTATTGAAGGTTGGGGATGCTAAAAACTTGAACACCTTTTCTAGGCTATCGGATTATCGCCCTAAAGCCCGGAGAATTCAGTATAATGCTGGGAGAGGGAGCCGATAGCTGTAGAAGCCATAAAGTATGGATGGTTTAATGGATTTTTCTAATCATTAAAACCTATCTTTTAGGAGAGTATTGGTTTGTAGTTATATTTTCTTGCAGTACTCGTTTATTAGTGGGTCTGTTATTTTGTATTCGCTGTTTGTTTTCTCCACGATGCCTAAATTTATTAGCGTGTTTAAGAACCTTGTTGTCTCCGCGTTTGTTAGGCTTCTTCCAATCCATATTTCAACAGCCCTTTTTATGTTGCTCCATGAATTTGCCCCCATGGATATGGCTTTCAGAAAATGCTTGTATTGGCGTGATCTTTTAAATAATCCCTCAAGTTCGCCTTCAACAAGCCTTAATGCCTTCTCAGTTACCGTCCCTATTACTTCTTTAGATATGCTTTCGGATTCGAGACACATATAGCCGAAGAAGGTTAGCCATCCAACTATGCCGTCAACCTTATCCACAATGGCCTCAAGTATATCGTCGCTCACACTTAGATTTACTTCTTTAAAGCCCTGTTTTAAGAATTCAATGGATGATTCGCGGGGGAATCTTTCAACCCTTATAACGCTAACGTATCTGCCATAAAGCGGGCTTGAAGCATCGTCAAGCCTCAGGAAGCTCAGCAATAACCCAACCTCAGAACCGGTGAGTATAAACCTTAAGTCTCTTAGATTGTCGTAAGCATAAGCTAGCATTCTTCTAAAGTCAATTCTACCCTTGCCGCCCTCCAGAAATCTCAGCATTTGCGCCTCATCAAATGAGATGACAATAAAGCCTTCATCGGTTTCCAGTGCGTAATTATTTAATCTATCTAGAATTGATATTAGGGTTAGAGAGCGTTCTCTCCAGTCGAGTTCTATTTTAAAGCCTGAAATACTCGCACCCTTTATGCCTTTGAAGAATTCCAGCATCTTTTTCCACCTGAAGGTGCAACTAGATATGGAGTTTGAGAGAGCTTGGTAGAGCTGCGCCCGGCTATATCCGCTCTTCTCCAAAACCCTCAGATCCAAGTACACGTATGGTACTCTTAAGCTGTTTAAAAACGCCTTTAAGAGGGAAGTTTTGCCAACTCGTCTAACACCTAAAAGCAGAGTTATCGGTGTGCTAACTGCCCTTTCAAGCAATTTCAACTCCTTCTCACTATCGAAAAGCTCCTCCAACCGCTCCTTTGGTCTGGAATCAAAGAGCATAGTATCACCCCTGATACATAAAGTTTCCTAGCAACGGCTAGAATCATGCCGTCAGGTTATCGCTTTAACAATAGAGAATTTAAAATACTAAGGGAAAGAGACTAATAGCGTGGAAGCCTATAGGAAATTTAATCTCTCTAAGAAAAGGAAGAACTTAGAAATGGAGAAAGGTTTAAAGTAATATTGATGCTAGAGGTTTATTTCTGAGTAGTCTCCTACGTGAAGTTTTATTATTTTTCTCCCTTCACCTCTTTTGATTTTCGTATTTCTTCCTATTAGGCTTTCTTCAAGCCTCTCTACTCCTGTTATCTCGGCACCGTCTAATATTACGCTGTACTCTATGGAGCTGTCTTTAATATGCGCGTTTTTACCTATGCTTGTGTAGGGGCCTATGAAGCTACCTTCCACTTTGCTGTTCTCTCCTATTATGGTTGGCCCCCTAACTACGCTGTTAACTATTTTCGCACCCTTTTCAATGTTTACTCTGCCCTCGATTCTAGAGTTTATTATTTCTCCCTGAATGTCTCTCTCTATTCTCTCGTCCAGTATTAGTGCGTTTGCTTCAAGTATATCGTCCTTTTTACCCGTATCAATCCACCAGCCTCTTACAACCTCATATGACACCTTAAGCTTACGGTCGATCATCATTTGTAATGCATCCGTTATCTCTAGTTCCCCACGCCAGCTGGGCTTAAGATCCTTAGCAACCTCGAAGAAAACTGGTGTCAGGAAGTATACTCCTACAAGTGCATAGTTGCTTGGGGGTTTCTTCGGCTTCTCAACCAAACCTATGAGGTTACCCCTCTCGTCAAACTTAGCTACTCCGAAGCTCATCGGATCCCTCACCTCCTTCAGTAGAACCATCGCATCTAACTCTCCACTCAAAAACTTCTCTAGGTAGGGTTTTATCCCATGCTGCAGGAGGTTATCGCCCAAATAAACGATGAATTTGTCCTCTCCCGCAAACTCCCTGCACAGTGCGACAGCATGGGCTATTCCAAGGGGCTTACCCTGATAAATATATGTTATCTTAGCCCCAAATTTTGAGCCGTCACCATAATGCTCCTTAACAAGCTCTGGGTAGGTCTCGCCTAAAACTATCGCTATATCCTTGACGCCGGCTGAAACAAGATCCTCAAGAACATACTGCGAGATAGGCTTATTCGCAACTGGAACAAGCTGCTTAGGACCAGTAAAAGTTAGGGGTCTAAGCCTGGGATAGTAGAATTTAAACTGCTCTTTATAGCCTAGTAGGTTGACCCATAGCTGATCTGACGACATCTCTCCAGTCAGGGATGGGCAATCTACCCAGCGTATACACCCAGTCGACATCAATTTCTTCTAGCGGCCTCTTCCAAATCTTTAAATTGTAGGGAACAAGATATCTTTCAGCAATCCACTTACCGAAGAAACTATAAATCCACTCACTTAGATTCTTCGGAATACGATCCCTTCTTGCATCCCATGCTTCAAGAAACGATATTAATGCATCAATTCGATCCTCCTGGGGAAGCATATTTAAATTATTTTCAAGAGGATAAGGAATAAGATTATGAGAAATCATTACGAAGGATTTTCTCAACAATTCATAAGTACTACTATTGAGGATCTCAAGCATTCTATCTAAAACTACCCTATTTCTTGAGAAGATTATATGGCTCCCACCAACATCAAATACATGGTCTCTTATTGTCTCGCTTCTCAACAGACCGCCGGTAATCTCCTGTCTCTCTAGTATTGCAATGTTCACAGCAGGATGTGTTACTTTAAATTCTAAGCCATAAAGAACACCAGCTAATCCGCCACCTAAAACTACTACATCTAACATAAATTCACCTCAACTAAATTATTCCAGATTCACAGTAAATAAAAAGGAGTAAAATGGAGGTAGTTTGTCCAGATAGAGAAATACTAGATAAAAAAGACTGTTAAATAAAAATTTAAAAGCAGAGGGTAATTTGAGTTTAATAAGCATGGCATAAAGAGATAAAGCTAAAATGCCTTGGTAAGGTTTGACTTCATAACGATAACTATCACTAAGCAAATCTTTAACCTTTCGTATATCTGAAAATGATTTCACATTATGTTCCTTATACCAATCTATAAATTCATCTAAATGTTCGTAGACATCTGATGATATAACTATGTCAAAGGCTTTATCCTTAAAACATAAATGTGCTGCATCAAGAACTATCGACTCAACTTTTAGTAGAGACTTTACCTCTTTCATTTGCTGAGGATTTATATCTGAAACAACAATATCAAACCCTTTCATTCTTAATTCCTCCGCCAAAAATCCTGGGCCAGCACCAACATCTAAGATGGAGAAACCCTGCTTATGCTTAATACTTAAAATAGAGTGGATAATATGGGTGTACCTAATCGTTGTAGCAAAATCTAGAGTTAACCACCTTTTCATTAAGATTTTACGCATAAATCCCTTGTTAGTTCTCATAATACAAATGCACATACATCTTGGCGTTTTCGAGTCGAGATTAGGCAAATATTAAACTGGAGTAATACTTTAAGATTTATGCGTCCAGCAAGACTTTCCAGTTCTACCTAAAAACCAATCTATGGTACCTTTAAGTACGCATAGCACCTTTTCTTTTTGACCGAAGAGCAAATAGATAATCAAATCCTTCACTAAAATAAAAGTGAGAGAGAAACAATTCCTTCCATTTTTTATGTCTCATAAATACATAAAATTTATTTCGTTGAATATAATAATATTTCTTTCCCTTCGGGTGTAATGGAATACTTAAGGTTTTTCCTAAGACCCTCTTACTTAAGCGACCCCTTAAAGTCCAATCTTTGTGGTAAATTTTTGTATCTTTAACATTTACTATTTTTATACCGTTCTTCTCGGCTCTCATGGCATACTCCACGTCATCCCAATGAATAAATAGTTCTCGCCACGGCAACCCTATACGTGATATCACGCTTCGTGAGAAAATTCCACCTGCAAACCAAGGAGTAAACTGATTAGGATTATTCGTGAGCGCTGGCCGCGCTATTACATCTGAACTGTCGCCTACAGCCAATAATAGTTTTTCTAATGTGTCGTTCTCAGGTATCGCATCATCGTCCATCATCCAGATCCAATCATATCCTCTTTTATATGCAACCTTCATCCCTTCATAAAATCCACCAGCACCTCCACTTCTTTAACCATCTCCGTTGTGCCGTCTGTACTTGGGCCATCAATAACAATAATTTCATTTATGCGTTTCGTTTGAGATAATAATGCTAACAAACATTCCCGTAATATTTCCTTCCTGTTATAGGTTACGACGACTGCGGCAACACTCATTCCCTGCAATCTGGCATCCATATTTTCATTCACTCCATCCAAAAGGGAAGCCCGTCTAATAAGATTTAGCGCTCTTAAACATTTTAATAGAAAATCACTAGATTATCAACGAGAAGAAGATCAACATTTATTTTTTGACTTAATATAGACTTTGGATATTAAAGATACAGTAGCCTGAAAGATTATCTGCATATAAAGGAGTTACAATTAACTTTCCCCTTAAACAATAATTTTGCATTATGCGTCCAGAATGAGGAAGATAAAGTACTGTGGAGAATTTAATTTCACCTTGAATTACCATTTGCTTATGAAGATTTATCTATTTTTACTGTACCATTTATTATAGTTGCGCCCTTCGCTATGACTAAAAACCATATTCGTGAGTATTCATGTTTCATTTTAAACCTGAGTTTATAGTACGGGTTGTCAAAATTATCATTAAATGATTGTGTTTCTAAATGAGCCAGCAGCATCTCTGAACCATTATATATAAATTTGAAGCCCAGAGAAACCAAACGAAGAATATCTCTTTGCGACATCGCTCCCCTCTTAATGATCGCATACTTGAGCTCAGTTTTTGTTAGGATATCTACTAAAATTTCGTTACAATCTCCAAAATCAACAAAAATTCCGGCTAATCCTCTAATGACTATTTGATCGTAATACGTTGCACCAATAAGAACCGTTCTACCTTGGTTTTTTATTAATCTAGAGATTTCACTTAGTTCCATAAATTCCACTTCATTTGGAATTTATGGAATTTATTCTAGAGAGCGCTCTTGAGATCAAGAGATCGTTTTCAAGAACAGCTTCAAGTAATTTTGCGAGCGAGACTACATCGCCCGGTTTAAACATTAACGGATAATCTTCACCTAGAACCTCAATAAAATAGGGTGTGGAGCTAGTGATTACAGGAATCCCCCTTCCAATAGCTATCATAAGTGGTCCTGAGGCAGCAATAGAAACAGGATATGGAAGGCACATTAATAGGGTTCTTTTAAGCAGTTTCTCCACCTCTATATCCGCTAAATATCCGCGAAGCATAACTATATCCCGCATGTTGCTACATAATTGAGCAATTTTAGCCAAGTATTCACCATCGCCTAAAACAGACGGCGTTGGACCAGCAATAATAGTCACAATATTTTTTTCTTTTAATTTTTCCTTTACCAGTAAAACAGCTTGAAGTAATGTTTCAATGCCTTTTCTAGGAGCAATTGTACCAAGACACAAAATAACATTCTTATCCTCTTTTTTAATTTCATTATATTTTCCGCTTATTTCGGCTCCATGAGGAATTATATGCACATTTCTGATACCCCACTCATTTAACCATTCTCTGAAAACTTCGGCATGAACAACTAAAGCGTTAGCAAGCTTACTTAAGACAATATATAAACTGATTACGGCCACAGCCAAGACGCTTGAAAAGAGAAACCGGAGAGAAGGGAGCAGCATTAGAAATAGCCCTGAAACCACAATGAGCATCGCTAACACCAGCCTTAAAAAGTAGATTGAGAATAAACGTTAAAATTGGATTGCCAATATATCTGTGAAGCCAGGGCATAGCCCCCTTCTCAATTCTACCCTTAAACCGGCTTCCAACAACTAAGTCGGCTTCACCTCTCAATATTGGCTCTAAAAGCTTGAGCATTTCAGAGAAGTCATATGTTCCATCAGCATCCCCCAGAATCAGAATATCGCCACTAGCATACTTAAACCCATATAGGTAAGCATAGCCATGACCCCTCCTATCAGGGGTAACAACTTTAGCCCCAAAGACCTAGCAATCTCAGGAGTTTCATCGCTAGAATTATCGGAGACAATTATCTCGCCATCAATACTATAATGTTTAAAAACATTTTTGACTTTCTCAATATATTCTCCAATGGTCTCTCTCATTAAGTGAAGGAATAACTACGGAAACCTTAATAGAGCGGTTCATAGCTTCACTTAGAGTAGGACCTACCCTTTTGATCTTTTCCCTCAGACTTCTTAAGTTCTTCTTCGACTTCTTTTTCTATTTCTTCTATTGGTTTGGGTGGAGGGGTTGTTGCGAGAGTATAGCCTATCCATGAGAATATTGCCAGTATCGTGGCTACGGCTATGAAGCCAGTTAATTGAAGGACGAGCATAGACCATTCTGTTAAGAAGACAAGCCAGCCGTAAATAACTATGCCTAGAACTCCAGCTATTAGAAGCATCACGCCTATCGCTTGATCTTTACTCAACATGGATCACCAGTAAACGAT
Organism: Candidatus Bathyarchaeia archaeon; assembly: GCA_038882715.1. NCBI lineage: Archaea > Thermoproteati > Candidatus Bathyarchaeota > Bathyarchaeia (SeqCode) > Bathyarchaeia archaeon. The sequence goes on along the minus strand of JAVZNR010000005.1, from coordinate 97,969 downwards.
ACAAATTTGAAGAACATCCCAAATTTAAAACTTCTCATATGGCAGTTTGCTGATTCATTAGTAGAGATTCGCTTAATCGAAATCCGGGAATATTATTCATGTCCACTATTGTGAGGTATCTCATGAAGCCTTTATCCTCAGCCCATTCCACAGCGTTCTTGTTCCCCCATTTTAGGGCTATAGTGCTAATCCTTTTGGCCAGCGGCCTACCAATCTCCTCCATAAGCCGTCTCAATGGGCTCATCATAGCCATCTTAACCTTAATAACTATTCTAGCTAGGCTCTCAATCAGCCTTGGGCTCCTAGGCCTATCAACAACCCTGATCACAAAATCCACCAAGCCCCTCTCAAGACTGGAAAGCGCCTTAAACCAAACATGCCTCCGCATAGCCTCAAGCCTGACACGAGCCAAATAACGCGAGTCTAAACTCAACATAGCCCCCACACTTCATGACCTGAAGATGGAGGTCTATAACTCAAAACATTGTTTTGAGTTTATAAATTTTATTAAAAAGCAGTCATTAGAATTTTCATTTAATGAAACACGGTCTGATAAAACCGCTAACTGTAGCTTTGTCTAAAAGGCGTCGAACGCTAAAAGGAACAAAAGTATTATAAGAAATCTTCTCTGGCAGGAAACAGCAATCTATAAGTATTAGCGTCAAAAGGATAGTATATGATTAACATGATGGGGCGAGATCCATCCATGAAAAAAGATAAATCTAGTGGGGAAGTAATTCGAACCCAAAGTGATAGAGGGCTCCCCGTCCACCATTCCGCGTTCTCCGTCCACTCTTCTATTTGCGCTTCCTGAATATCATTTAATTCGTAGGATCTTCACATACGCTGTTATAGACTGCTCCGAGAAAATTTGCTTTTTGAACCGCTCTGACTCTGCTTTTTAACCCGGATCAAGACGGATCCCCTGGAAACCTTACAAGGGAAGGAACAGCGTACTTCAATAGTAGATTGTAAAGTTTTTCTAAGTTATGGATCAAAGGGAGCCGGCTTATGACGGAAAAACTCAGAGATCTCGCCAACTTACGGAGGTGCAAAAACAGGTTTAAGTGGCGCGGGTTCTAAACCTTTCCATGGAAACGGCCTTTTTTTAAGTGTAGAAGGGCTTTGTCTGGTTGGCATTAAGGGCGACTTGTATGCTCAAGCCACGCTCTTAGCTTTTCCCTTATCCTCTTTTCGAGGTGCGGGTTTATCTCTATCCCTAAGCATCTCCTGTTGAGCTTTAGGCATACATGCATTGTTGTTCCGGAGCCGAGGACCGGATCCACCACTAAATCGCCTGGATTAGATGATGTTGCGACGCATCTTTCAACCAGTTGATCTGGAAGCTCGTTTCCAGCCGTCTCTTCGCCGCGGTGATACGGTCTCTTAATTATCCACACGTCTTCCGGATAGTGTTCAGGCTTATTGAACGTGTACTCTTCTTCGTTTTTAACCAATAGCAGCAGGTGGTAATGGGATGTGACAAACTTCTTTTTAGTGAATACGCCGAACTGATATTTCCAGATAATGTGGTTTAATTGGATGAAGCCGGTATCTTCGACGGCGTCTAAGACATGTCTAAGGTTATTCCAGCCTGAGAGGAGCCACATGCTTCCATTAGGCTTTAGGGCTTTATAACACCATTCGACAAGCTCCCTAATGAACTTGGGGTACTCCTCTCTAGGAACCTCGATGTAGGAGAGAGCGTCAGGAGCCCTATTATATGTGGCGAGATTACCCTTAAACTCTATACCAAACGGCGGGTCGGCGAAGATTAAATCCGCTTTCTCCTTTAAATTAACGTTTCTAAAATCATCAAAGACAATGATGTGATCGGCGGTAATCTTTAAAATCCTGCTGGACTTAGACTCAAACTCTACCAGCCAGCTTCACCCATCACTACACATTACACATCATTAAATATTAATCGTATGCTTATGATGGTTGCTGAATGAAGCGCCCAACATTACTCATCCCTTCACTCTGCAATTTTTTAAGCACATCTTTGTTTACTAGGTTAACGGGTATTTGCCCGCTTAAAACCCTAGCAACCTCTTCAGCCGCCATTCTCCGAATTTCATCTAAGGATTCATTTGAGTACCAAGCCATGTGCGGTGTTATTATCACGTTATCTAGCTTAAGAAGCGGATTATCTTTTTCAGGCGGCTCCTTCTCCAGCACATCCAGCCCAGCGCCAGCTATCCGGCCCTCCTTCAGGGCTTTATAAAGAGCCTGCTCATCGATGACGCCTCCCCTAGATGTGTTAATTATGATCGCCTCTCGCTTCATGCTTCTAAACTCTTTTTCACCTATCATATGCCTAGTCTCTCTCGTTAGAGGGACATGCACAGTAATTATGTCTGACTCCCTAATTAGCGTCTCGAAATCAACTTTTTCAACCCGATATTCGGCGAACAAGTTTTCTGGAACATAGGGGTCATAGGATACTATTTTAACCTCGAAGCCCCCTAATCTCTGGGCCACCTTTCTCCCAATCCTGCCAAAACCTATTATGCCAACAGTCCTCCCCTTTAAGCGCGATATTGGACGCGTAACCCTCCAATCCCAAAACCCATCTTTAACGCTTCGATCCGCTAACGGTATTTTCCTCAGAAGCGAGAGAATCAATCCGACAGCATGATCAGCGATATCGGTGACATCGTATATGACGTTGGCGACAAATACGCCCTTCTCGGTAGCCGCCTCAAGATCTATATTGTCGACCCCAATACCGTAGCGCACTATCACCTTAACCCTCCGAAGATTTTCAATAACTCTCCTAGTGATCGGAGCATAAGTGTTCAGCAGCGCATCCGCATCGCTACAATACTCGACGACTTCCTCCTCGCTTTTACACTGAAACCTAACGAGCTCAGCGCCTACCCTAGATAGAACAGCCTCCTCAATCTCATGCGACTCATAACCTGAATCTGTTATAGCGACCTTAAACCTCCCCAGGCGCCATCACCCCACACTTAAACTTAATTCATTAATATACAAGTTTATAGCATAAATGAAACTTTTCGCTAAGCCCCCTTCTCAGAAGAGATAAATATTTTAATGAAGTATTTGTTCATTGGGCGTTTTAAATGAAGATTGGATGCGCATCATCTATTATTACTCCCCCAGTTGGCGTTCACCTCTCAGGTTACGCATCTAGAGTTCAGCCGTCTGAAGGTGTTCACGATGATCTCATGTGCCGCGCTCTATATTTTGAAGATGGGAATGAAGTTTTCGCAATAATTGTCTTAGACGTTATTGGAATAAATTCTGAACTCTTAGAACATTTTCGGAACCTAACATCTAAAATGTTAAACATGGATGAGGATAGAGTTACGATAGCTGCCACTCATACTCACGCTGGCCCGGAGCTCGATTACGAGCTTAGCAGATACTTCGCTAGAATAGCTGCTGGAACTGCTTATATGGCTGGCAGAAGAGCCGAAGAAGCTCAACTCTACTCTGGTATAGGCTCAGTAAACGGCATTACCGTAAACAGGAGAAAACCGGAGTCTGGCTTAATAGACCCTAAAATTCACGTGGTTTCCTTCAAACACGGCTCAGCCTATAAAGCATTGCTAGTCAACTTTACGTGCCACGCCGTTGTTATGGGACGTAATAATCTTCAGATAAGTGCCGACTACCCCGGCGCCTTAAACCACTACGTGAAAATTCTCACAGGAGGCTTCCCCATATTCCTAAACGGCACATGTGGTGACATAAATCCGCTCACATATAAGACGGATTTAACGAGGGTGTATGATAGGAGCATTGGGACTTTTGAAGACGTGGAGTGGATGGGGCGCACCCTTGCGTGTGAAGCCGTTAAGACCGCTGAGATATCCGCGCCTGAGAAACCCATCTTGAGAGTGAAGAAATCTATTGTTAAGGCTAGGATTTGGAAACCTTTAACGATTGAGGATGCTAGGCGGGAGCTTGAGGCTCTAGAGAGATCTAAAGAATCTTCAAGCGCATATCAGCGTTACATGGTTGAGGCTAAAATTCGCGTTTTAGAGAGGTTTAAAGATATTGAATACTTAGACCTCCCAATAACTGTTCTAGCGTTATCTGACAGCACAGCCATCGTGATGCTTCCAAGCGAAGTACTCGTAGAAATAGGGTTGAAGATAAAAGAGGGTTCTCCCTTCAAAAATACGCTCGTAGCCGGATACTGTAACGGCTACTTTGGCTACATCCCAACTGAGAGAGACTATGAAGAGGGCGGATACGAGGCAACTTTTCCAATATGTATAGTTGAAAAGGGCACCGGAGAGAGGCTTATAGATGAATCATTAAGACTTTTATCTGATGTTCAATCAAAATAACATTTCAAATCAAAAATTCGGTTTTTCCGTCTTTTAGGTTCTTAAGTGACTTGAACCGACGAGGCTTTAAACGCTATGTATACCTTTGCGCCTATGCTGAGTTTCATTTCATTAAATGATCGCTTGGTTATTTGAACCACGAAGCTTTTCGCTCCAACATTAACTTTCAGCTTTACCGCATAATCTACATCGGATATTTGTGTAACTCTGCCTTCAAACATGTTTCTTGCGCTTGAAATTATGGGATGAGTTGACAGAATAATGTCTTCGGGGGGCACATGCAACACTACATTCCCGGTCTTTCTAGCTACGGCTTCAATCCGTAAGCCGTCGCCAACATCTATAATGGATGTTCCATCATCAGTTATCTTCGAAAAACCATAAAAGATGTTCTCTAATCTAGTGAAGCTCCTAATGCGCTTTGACGGCTTACTGAAGACTTCCTGAAATGTTCCTATAGCCTCTATCCTTCCTTCATTCAGGAATGCTACTCTCTGCGCCAGATTTTCCGCTTGGAGCATGTTATGCGTCGTCATGATTATTGTTGCCCGCTTTTCCCTATTAACGTAGGATAGTATCTCCTCAATTATCGAGATGTTTCTCGGATCGAGATTCGCTGTAGGTTCATCTAGAAGGAGGAGCTCAGGCTCTATCACCAACGCTTGGGCTATAGCCACTCTCTGAGCCTCCCCACCTGACAAACCTAAAGCGTTTTTGCTTTCAAGCCCATCCATCTGAACCAATTTAAGCGCCTCCCTAACTCTCCGCCTAACGTCGTGTTCACTTAAGCCTCTAATTTTCAGCGGGTAAGCCACATTCTCGTAGACGCTCGTGTTAAAGAGAACTGTTTGCTGAAAAACCATACCTATTCTTCTGCGTATAGCAACCCTATTTTTCGACGAGTAATCTACAGGTTGACCTTTAAAGAAAACCCTGCCGCTCGTAGGCTCCTCAAGCAGATCAAGAATCCTGAGAAGAGTTGTTTTCCCAGCGCCGTTAGGCCCCACGAGAATGAAGAATTCTCCGTCATCGACGGTGAAATTTAAATCTTTCAAAACTTGCCTTCCAGAATACTCTTTGAACAGATGCTCTACTTCAACCGTCGCCAACTATCGCCTCTCTCCTTTAAGCTGAATCATCGTTAATGCCAAATTTATTATGAACGCTATGGATAGCAGGATCGCGCCGAGGGTAAGCGCCATAGTAAAGTTGCCTAGCTCTGTCTCAACAACAATGGCCGTCGTCAGCGTCCGCGTCCACCACCTGATGTTTCCTCCAGTGATAATTATGCCGCCAACCTCCGATATCGCTGCGCCGAAAGCCGTTATAATTGAGGTTAAGACCCCCATGCGAGCCTCCCTTAAAATAAGCCATACCGCCTGAGCTTCAGATGCGCCGAGCGATAAGGCTCTCTCCCTAATAGGTCTCTCGACGTTAGCGACAGCCGACATGGTTAACCCAACAATTATGGGAACAACCTCTATTAGCTGCGTTATTATCATCGCTATCGGCGTATATAGTAATCCAAGCCACCCAAACGGCCCAGACGCAGTCAATAGAAGATAAACTAGAAGACCGACGACGACTGGCGGCAAACCCATAAAAGTGTTTATAGCGCTTCTCAATGCAATGTCCATGAAGCGCATTAACGCATGTTTACCCTTAAATTGCTTAAGGCCGAGGATAGCGCCGACCGGTATACCTATCAGCGCGCCCATCAGGACTGATATGCCTGAAACCCTCAGGGAAAGCAAAATTATATTGAGAACCTCCTCCCAAAACACCTCATTAACCATAATAGCCACCAGCCCCATATTTTTGATTCGCTTTACTAGGTTAAAATGAATAAGAGTTTATTTTAGGGATTTTGGGAGTCATACCACGCTATCTCCCTCTCTTGATCCGGGAAACCCAGCTTATTGGCTTTATTGAAGTCGCGCGCTATTGGGTGAAACAGCGTCTCACCTTCCTTCTTAAAGTTTGCAATTAGGTTTTGACCTTCCTCAGATGTCACCCATTTAGCTAAGATAAGCGCCCCCCTATAATTTCTATGGGGATGTTTTTCTGGGTTAACTAGAATTATTGCGTACGGGTTTAGAAGCATCAGGTCGCCTTGAACCAGAACCCTCAAATTCAATAGCTCCTTCTTAAAGGATAGCCATGTAGCCCTATCGGTCAACGTATAGGCTCCTATCTCGTTAGCCATACGCAGCACAGCGCCCATGCTGGCTCCAGCCTCCATGTACCATGTCTGCGTCCTGCTTGAAGGCGCCACCCTGAGTCTCTCCCATATGCTCAGCTCCAGCATGTGAGTACCCGATCTATCTGCACGTGATATGAAAACTGCTTTTCCCTCAGCGCCCTTAAGCGCGATTCTATGGAAGGCTTCAGTAGCATTTTCTAAACCATCTACCCCTGCGGGGTCTTCTAGAGGGCCAATTATTATGAAGTCGTTATACATTACGCCAACCCTGTGGATCCCGTAGCCGCTATCCATGAACTCGAGCTCGAGCTGCCTTGAATGCACTAAAACTATGTCGGCGTCACCCCTCTTGGCGACCTCTATGGCTTGGCCGCTGCCCATTGGGAGGACGCGAACTTCAATGCCGTATTTCTCCTCAAAGAAAGGAATTAAGTAGTCCAGTAGCCCTGAATCATAGGTGCTGGTTGTGGTTACCAACACAACTATTGGTTTCCGAGAACCGACATGATGCTCATAGATAATCATGGCAACTATAACTGTAGCCAGCGCTATGACGATTAAAATCTTTGTTAATTTTTTCATCTCAAACATCGCGTGCTTTAGCGTTTTATTGCATAAGTTGATGCGCCTATAAATATACGTGATGCTCTATAAGGCTTGGAGAGCATCCTCCGATAATGATGATGCTAATAAGGGCTAGAGTTATCGGCTAAACTTAATTTATGCGGAGATATGCTTCGCCAGAATGGATATGCTTCTTAGTGCGAAGACGATATTCCTCATGCCAATTATTATGGCAGTTGTTAAAAGAACCCATACAGCTACGAGAAGCATGTATCTGTAGGGTTTTCTCGGAGAGAGCCATCCTGGAACATTAAGTTTTATGTAGGGCACCATGAACGCTGTCCGCTTAGAGTATTCTCCATATTTTTCACCATAAACTTCGAGCAAATGCTTCTCCTCTAGGCTCGCCAGAATCAGATATCCGACTAGCAGGGCTATCCACGCTATGAGGGATGCTGGTCTAAGCGCTCTGATGGTTATCCCAAACGTTAGAAGAATAATCCCCAGGTACTGCGGATGCCTAACAACCCCGTAGACTCCGCTGGTGATTAAGCCTCCGCCCCTCTTTAGGCTCATCAGCCAAGATATGAAGGCTGTCAGGAAAAGCGCTGAGCCAGCTACTAGGAGAGATAGGTCTATTATACCCCACCTGAAAAGGGATGGAAGAAGCACGTTTTCCTCATCAATCTTTATAGCGTATGTCAACCAGTATAGGCTTTCACCCGGATGAAACGGATCCGGAAGGTCTTTGAGAATGGTCCAAGGCCACGCTAAAACGGCGTAGGCTCCAACTGGGAGAAACATTATGAAGAACAGCGGATTAATGATCACTGTTAGGGATGGGGCAACGTTTATCAGGGCAAGCAAGAATTCTACGATTCTACTAAAAAAACCATCCAACATTTAATTTCAACGCTATCCACACCTTAAAGGAGACGCTTTGCAAATACTTGTAATCAGAGAACTATTTTAATCTAGATTTTAGAACACCTAGACTAAATAGACCATGAATGCTGAAAAGCACTAAAAACGCTGTGGTTGTTGCCCGGCGAAAACCAAAATTATTTTCCAGCCTTCCCGCGGAGCACATTCTTCGGATTCTTAACCAGTAGGGATATCCCCCAGACGATCAGCGCAGCCGTCAGCATTGTGAAGCCCAGGGCTGCCGCGTCTAGCGTTAACTCAAAAAATTCTCCACCATTCATCAGATAGCCTATTACGCGGTCTACTAGAATCATTATCGTTGCGCCCCAAAGAATTAGGCAGAGTAGTTTAAGCATATATTTGTCTTCCTCAGCCTTAGAGTACCAGATTACTGTAGCGATCGCGGCCGCAAACGCTAAGATTATGAGCCACATGGTTTTCCTCCTCCAATAGGCTTATATTGGTGTTACGAAATATAAAATTTGTGTTACGGAGGATAAAAGCATGGCGTGTTTCCTAATTCCCATGGCGATAGCAATAATAACATCTATCATGCAGAGGACAGCGCGAAGCCTATCTGAAAAACTGAAGGTCTGGGTTCTCAACGCCTTATTATGGGGCGGCGTAATACTGCTGGCTTTAGAACACGCGTGGCATGGCGAAATAGTTCCATGGCCACCTTTCCTGACAGCTATGGCGAATCCAGCGGATATACCGGTAATGCTGCATGAAATGGCGATCGTTGGAACAGCTATGTCAGCCGCCACATTTGCAACATGGGGAATAATACTTGCAGCAAGCTACTATACGCCAAAAATTGCGGCAATAAAGGCGATAAAACCACCTAGAAAAACGTTAACCTCACAGTAAAAATTCACCGTTTTTCAAAGGCGAGAACCACATTTCAAATTATTTTTCAAAATAATCGCATGTCCAGGCACTTAATTTAGTGTTTTCTCTAACTCAACTACCGAGACGCCTTCCCTTTTACTTACGCTGTACATTATGTCGGCTGCATCCTCGATTTCATGGTGATGTGTTATGACAATTATCTGCGGGATAATTCTTCCGCCTTCCCTAAAGAATGAGCTTAAAATGTTGATCAGATCCCTGCGCCTCTCCTCATCTAAATGTATTGTCGGCTCATCCATGATGACGGCTTCAACCCTATCTGAAAGAACGCGCGCTATAGCCAGCCTAAGGGATATTGCAAGCGCAACCCTCTCGCCGCCGCTGATCTGCTCTATGCTTTGGAGGCCGGCAGGACCAATAACCGAAATATTATAGTCGTCGTCGATATGGACGTCTGAGATCTCCAAGTTAAATTTCTCAAGAAAATCTCTCGTGAACCTTTCTAATAGGGGCCTTGACCTCGCTCTAATCAATCGTTGAACCCCATCCTTATGGAAAGCATCCCTAATATTTTGTAGGATTTTAATGAATTCTTCAACCTTAGCTTTCTCCCTTTCCTTCTCCAGAAGCCGCTTCATCTCCTCCTCGCACTTCTCTTTCTCCATCTTCGCTCTCTCTAGCTCGGCTCTTAGACCGGATATCCTTTCAACAAGCCCGATTTTTTCGGAAATCTTCTTCTCATAGTTCTGCTGCATCGCTCTGTGGAGGCTTTCATCGTAAGCGAGCTCTTTAATTGAAGCCTTAATTCTCTCTAACTCCGAGCTTTCAATCGAAATCTCATTTACTAAACTCTGTACTTCAGCCCTTAAAGCATTCATCTTTCTCGCTAAAGGCTCATTTCTATCGTATTCGGCTTTCTTAACCCTTAAATCAGCCAGCTCTTTTTCAGGATCCGCCGGCCTATAGCCGAGACTATTTAACAAAACCTCTATCTCGTTTGAAATCGCCTCTATCTCCCCATTAATCCTGTCAAGATTAGTCTCTATATCTTCTTTCCGCGGCCATCTGCTAAGCTCCCGCTTAGCAGCATCGTATTCCCTGTAAGCCTCCTCTAAACCCTTAACTTCCTCTTCAAGCGCCGCTATTTCAGAGTCCAATTTGTCTAAAACCTCAACCTTCCCTCTTAAGGCCTCCATCTCACACCAGCATTGCCGCGCCCTCTTATCTAACTCTTTTATCTCGTCTAAGATCTCAGAAACCCTCTTCGGATCAATCGTTGACATCCTTTCTAAGTTTTTCTCGCATTCCCTCTTCTTTGATTCAACATTTTTTAGATCATGTTGGAGCGAAATCATATCCCTATAGCTATCTTGCTTTATCTTCTCAAACTCCTCCTTAAGCTTCAGCTTATGCTCAGGGGTTAAAGCCCTCCCGCAGATTGGGCAGACATCGGCCTCGGATATCTTAGATATCTTAGACTCAAGATCCTCAATTCTACTTCTAATGCTCCCAATCTTCTCCCTTATAATGCTCGCTTGCTTCTCTAATTCAGACTTCAAAGCGCTAAATTCGCCCCTTCTTTTGTCAAGGAGAAGATGAATGTTCTCGATAGTGGCTTTCTCGCCTAAGATAAGCGAATACTCGTTAAGCAGACGCGTTAAAGCTCCAGACTTCCTATTCCTCTCCTCTAAAGTCTCCTCATAGAGTTTTTTCAACCGCATAAGTCCCTCCCTAGATCCCTCGTAGATCTTTCTCTCCGCCATTTTTTGGCTGAGAGCCGCGCTCTTCGCCAAGTAGCTCTCATAGGCTCTCTCATTACGTGCAAGTATGCTCTTCAATTCCTCTACGCGCTTAAGCCTCTGGTGCTCGAGATCCATTTCCCTCTCCTTCTCGCCTAACGCTTGGAGCAGCTTACAATACTTTTCCATTATCGGCAGCCTTGAAATAGCCTCTTTCAACTCTTCGACTCTTGCAGAAGCAGCCTCAGCCTCCTTTAAATCCACCTCCTTCTGCCTTAAACTTCTAGTTAAATTTGTGATGCTGGCCTCTAAAACCGCAGCTTCCGAATTCAGCTTAACAAATATTTCCTTTTTCCGATCAAAGTCTTTCAGCCCCCCTTCGAGAACATTAATCTTCTCCTCAACATCTCTCAACTTTGAGGATTCGGATCTAAGGGAGTGTTCTAAAGCGTCTATCTCTGATTTTAGGACTTTTATGCGACCTTCAACTTCAGGCTTTCTCTTTAACTCGCCATCCAAGTATGAGGCGACGCTCTGATAGTCGCCGATCAGCTCTCTCATGTATTGATAGGCTTTTTCCAGATCCTCTATCCCAAGAAGCCTTGAAATCATCTGCTTCCGATTAGATGGCGTTTCAGTAACCAGCCTCTCAATCTCCCCCTGTTGAACATAAACTGATTGGAGAAAGAGATGCTCATCTAAGCCAGTAATTTTCTCTATCTCCGAAATTATTGTCCGTCCGCCGCCCCTAGCTATAACCAGCTTTCTGCCATCCTCAACCTTCAATAACACGCCTTTCGTCTGCCTTCTCTTTCGATCAATATCCCACTCCACAGCGTAGTTTACTCCACCCTCACTAAACTCTACAAAAACCCTTGACCTCTCAGCGTCCCTATGAATCAGATTCTCGTTTTTTCCCCTACCATGTATGTTGAAGAGCGCGAAGCTTATGGCATCCAGAATCGACGTTTTCCCAGCTCCATTTGGGCCTACGATAATATTGATCCCGTAATCAAACTCTAATTCGCTGTTTCTATGTGAAATGAAATTTTCAAGATGCACTCTTCTCAAAATCAATCTTCATCATCCTCTTAAAGTATTCATCCGCAATTCTCTTCGCCTCTTCAACATCCCCATCCTTTAAAACCTTGAATAACTCGTAACCAAACTCGGCCACCTTCTCATCCCTCAGATACTCTCTTAAAAGCAAACCTATGTTAATATCGCCGGGCTTCAGATCAACGAGATCCCTTTCAGGCTCCTCGATAACTCTGGAGCGAAAATACAAAACCTTACCCATTAAGGCTTTATTCAAGGATTGTTGAACCTTTTGGCGGTCAATCTCCTTCCCCTCGACAATTACGTGCGCTATTGGAGGCTTCCTACCAGAATAAACCTTAAGTGAGTCTATAAGCCTTTTAAGCTCAAGTTCGAAAGCATCATATTTTATTTTAAACTCTAGCTGCGGCCGTATCCTTTCAAGGTTGACTTCCCTAATATCTAAGTCGCCACCATCTAGGTCTATGATGTAGAAGCCTTTCCCACGCCTCTCCCAATCGCTTATTTCATCGCTTCTCATTATCTCGGTTGAGCCTGGGTAGGCGAGTTCGCCTCTCCCGAAAGAAGCCCGCATCCTATTATGCAGGTGCCCCATAGCATAGTATTTAAAGTTCCTCGGCAAATCGTCAAGCCTTAACTCTGAAGCATCCTCAAATGGAAAGAACCTGTCGATGGCCTGATGCAAAGCTATCACGCTTATCGGATAATTTGCGGCTACAGCATCCAGCTTCTTTAACTCTTCAGTAAGCATCTCTCTGTACCGGCGGCTTATGTGCGATACGCCGGCAACTAAAATATCTCGCCCATTTACCTGCAACACTTGATGGCTGCCGCCCGTAAGCCCTAGAACATGGATTTTATCGTCAAACAGTTTTTGTGGAGGCATACCGCGGCGTTTAGGCGTATCATGATCCCCCAAAACTGAGAAGAACCTAGCTCTGCCACTAGTTTTCGCAAGAAAACTTTTGAAAGCATAGTACGCTTGGGCGGGTGGTCTAGGTGAGTCGAAAAGGTCTCCGCTGTGAATAATAATGTCTGCTCGCTCCTCTAGGATCCTCTCAGCTATCTCATCCATAACATCATAGAGGTCGCGTTCCCGTTCATCGAGATTATATTGGCGAAAGCTTAGGTGTGTGTCTGCAATATGAGCTATTCTAACCATCAGCCATCACTCTAACAATAAAAATCTTTTAGTTCATCCCTTAATTTCTCAGTTTCTAATTCGACTTCGCCCTTATTTGCTACGGAGAAGGCTTCTTTAAGCTTTCCAACAATATCAATGTCCGCTCCACCCTCACGAGTGCGCCGCCTCTTAACTTTAATCATAACGGGTGCCTTCGTTATCTCCCCGACGATAACCGCTTCCCCAACATTAAGCCCTGGAAGATCCTCCAGTAGATCGCGGCTCATACGCTCAGAGCTTATTGAAACCGCCTTCTGGTCTTCGGGGTTGGTGATGCGCATAATTATCTGGCTGTTGCATTGGCTTAAAGCATCAGAGTGAATCCTCGATGGGCGCTGGGTGATGAGGATTAAAAATACTCCGAATTTTCGCCCCTCTGCGGCAATCTTCCTTATGGTTGTGCTTGAGTAAGTCTTTCCTTCAGGGGGAATAAATCGGTGAGATTCCTCGATGAAAATGAAGACAGGGTACTTGAATTCGCCGCCGGCCACCTTCTCGTAAATCTCAGATAGGATCCTAAATGTTATGTAATCGGAGACCTCATCCTCAAGACCTGAGAGATCAACTACAGAGAGCTGCATCGGCTTCAGCATTTTATCAATGGAAGTGGAGACGTTTGTAAAAACCTTCATGCCAATTATACGTTTAACGTATTTTTGAGCCGCGCGGGCCGCAGCCCTCTCCTTTTCGTCGGCGGCCCAAGTATCCGCCTGCTGTAGCTCCTCTAAAACATCTTTAGGCGAGAAAATCGTTTTCTTTCTCCTCACGTTCACTATAGCCTTTTCGAGGCTATTCCTAATGTTCACATAGCGTTCACTTATCCTCGCAATCAAACATATTTCATCTAGATCGAGGTCTGAAAAACAAACCTCGTAAGGCTCAACCCTACCAACGTCAGTATCTGAGTATCTTCCAGTGCTCGCCGGGTTTCTAAAAACGACAATATTGTCAGATAGCTCATACCTGCCTCCCTCAACCGTCTTAGAGAGAAAAACGTAATCCGCGTGCGGATCCAGCATAACGATAGTAGCCCCCTTCCTAAGCAGCTCCTCCGCGAGGACGCCAGCCAAATAGCTCTTCCCGGCCCCGGTCTGAGCTATTATCGCAAGATGCCTCCTGAATCCTCTCAGAGACAGGAATATTGGCACATCGCTCCTAGTAATGAGGTAACCAACATGGATTGCTTCGTCGCTTGGAAACGAGTAGAATTTCTCTAACAGATCCCGTGAAGCTACGTAAACTGGTTTTCCAGGCATAACGGCCTTTCTCGGCTGGAGCACTTCGCCGTTATCGCTTAAATATCCGAGTATTCTGGCCTTACACCAAACCTTTCTATCGGCGATGCCGGCCTCCACGATCTTCTTAGTTATGTCGAAGTCGAGATCCCTCGTTAAAGCTTGGCTCGCAGATACTATTCCCTGAACCTGAGCTATCACGGGTATCTCTTTCAGAGCGCCGCCGATATCTTCTAGTGAGAAGACGACGACATATTCCCATCTTGAAGGCATCTCCTCCGGCTTTGAGCTAAAGTAGAATTCGCTTGAGCTGGCTTCGCCGACAATTATGCCGATTTCCTTAAGGGTATTTGACACGCCTATACCCCCTACCCCGAATTATCTTCTCTCCAAAAACTTTCTCTAAAAACGGAAGATAAATCTCGTCTACAACTTTCCTCTTAAGCCTAACCTTCTCATCCACATTTTTAAGCCAGATATTGTACGCGTTTAACCCGCAGTAGCCAGTAACCATAATTTTTAGAACGTCTTCAACGTTGAACTCAATGGGTTCAGGCCAATCAACCTCAAACAGCATTTTATCATAGAACGGAATATCGATGCGGATAGGGGAATCCCTCCAATCTAGTAGAAGGTAGAAGGAGACGAAGCTCGGAAGCTCCGATATATCCCTTAAAACCTCAGAAGCCCATTGGATGAATCTCTCACCCCTCTCCATCGACAGTCTCGGAAAATACTTCTTAACGTATCCTTCAGGATCCTTCTGATACTCTTTTAGACGCTTCGCCATCCTGATGGTTGGACCCAGAAGCATCGGATAAGCGTATCCAATTGATGAAACGCAGCTCATTATCAGCTGGTAGTCAGGTCTAGAGGAAGCTAATTCCCATAAAATCATTTCAACGGGATTTAAGTCGCCGCCATATTTTTTCTTAAGCCCATAAAATCTCTCTAGGGCAACTCTCTCCGAATCAAGTATCTGGAAAAATATCTCTCTAAGCAGCCTCTTGTCCTCCGTATTGATGCTTAATGCGTTAAGCCTTTCATTGAAGATTAGGTGAAGCAGATAATCGCGATAAAAGGTTGACCTGCTCTCCTTGCTAACCCCCATTAAAAGGATATTTGATTCACGGCATAGGTCTAGGAGACTCTTGTAAACTTTAAAATAGCGTAGCAAGAGGTCGCGTTCCTCCTCAACCCTAGGCTCTAGCGGTATATGAGAGGCCCTGCCATATAATGATCCATCGATTAATATTGCATCTCCATCAAAACCATTCTTTATAGCCTCAAGCGCCACCTCAAACTCCAACAGTTCCGTTTTAGCGGCAATAAGTTCATAGACATTAGATATTTTATCTTTGCTGAATATTACGTCGATATCAATTCTCTTAGCGGCGGCGATATCGCGCTGCATTGACATGCTTCTGATAATGTAAAGCAGGCCGCCGCTGGAGAGAAGATTCGTATAAACGCTTGAATCAACAGCCATAACGTTAAGGTCTTTAAGATTGACGAAGAAGGAATTTAAATCTTCTAGAGGCGCCCAATGGTTAATCATGTGCTTTCTAAAGTCCTCTTCTAATGGATTAAATTTACCCCTCAAAATCCTCTCTCTTAAATAATCCTTCCTATCATTAACTAGTCGAGCAAAGTCTTCAAGAAAAACCGGCAATATCGATCCTCACCCACATCTTTAAGACAGTATTTCAATTGTTTATTTGCTTTTCTTCCCCATATAATTATTCTCGCCAATCTTCAGAAAGACTCTATAACGAATCTTGCGGCAAACCATGAAAACATTTACGTTGATACAAGTAGTATGGTGCTAATGCGCGAGATAAGAGAAGTCGTCAGCAAAATAGGCTCAACTACAATAGTATTTGGCTTTGGCGCAGAAGGGTCCGAGGAAAACCGATACTTACAGTTTCAGGTTTAGAAAAATAACAAATTTTTATGTTAGTTTAATTTAAAGTCTCATTTTTTCGGCTTTATAGCCCAGCCCAACAAATCCCTTGCCCGAAATATTTATAAAAGATTAAGCTCTTAATTTTTGAAAGTAAGGGGCTTGCAATACTGTATGCGTGGTCGGCGGAGAACAGCTCTGCTAATAAGACATCAGAAAAAGACGGTGGATGTTCAAATTGGGCATCCACATAATCGCCGACTTCCTGGGAGTGGATCCCAGGAAGATAGCGAGAGTAGAAGATCTACGCGTTATTCTAGATAGTGTTGTTTCTAGATCCAGGCTTCACGCTGTTTCTTCAATTTTTCATCAGTTTGAGCCTCATGGTGTTTCCGCCGCATATATTTTAAGCGAGTCCCATTTAAGCATCCATACGTGGCCCGAATGTGGTTATGTTGCCCTTGACATCTTCACGTGCGGATCCGATGAGCCCGCGCTTAAAGCGTTCAGCTTATTGATCGAAGAGCTTAAGCCATCTCACGTTGAGAAAAAGATTTTGAGAAGGGATTTCTATGAGAAAAATAGAATCTCAGATACTTAGAGTTCTCTCAGAGTCTGAAAAGAGTCTATGGGAGCTGCTTGACGCAAATCAGTATACTGTAAAAGAGTTTGTGGCAGCTATAAATAACCTCTTTAATGACGGGTTAATAGGCGTTAAAGAAGATGGAAAAATTCATCTTACGGAGGAGGGTTCAAAACTAGTTAACAAGAGCGCTTTAGAATTCAAGAGCAAAATATGCTGTAAATGTGAGGGAAAAAGGGTAATTCTCGACGAAAAGTTCAGGGAGATTCTGGAGGAATATATTCGAATTGTTAAAGATAGACCTATGCCGGACGCAAACTTCTTTCAGGGCTATATGTGCGAGCAGGATGTAATCTACAGGCTGGCTTTAATGCATTATTATGGGGATCTAGACGGAAAATCTTTTGTGCTTATAGGCGATGACGACCTATTAAGTGTGGCATTATCCTTAACGGGTTTACCATCTAGAATACTTGTCTTAGATATAGATAAGAGGCTCGGTGAGTACATAGAGAGATTACGTGAGAACAATGGGTTAGATATAGAGTTTCAGCATTATGATGTCTCAAATCCTCTGCCAAAAGAGCTCATTGGCGCTTTCGACGTCTTCTCCTCAGAACCCCTAGAAACCTTAAGCGGACTTAAGGCTTTTATCTCCAGAGGAATTGCTTGCTTAAAGGAGGGCGGAGTTGGATATGTTGGGTTATCAACCGCTGAGGCTTCGCTGAAGAAATGGAAGGCTGTTGAGTTTATGCTTCTAAAAATGAACAGTGTAATAACCGACATAATTAGAGATTTCTCAAAGTATGGAACAGTTTACGAGACTGCAAACTATGAGATGTTTACTGTAAGATTAAAGTTCCCTGTCAGCAAAAACCCGGGGATATGCTGGTATAAATCCTCACTGTTCAGGTTTGAAGTTATTGGAAAGCCTAAACCCGCGATAAAACCGGAGAGGCATATCGCCATTAAATATATTGATTGGAAAGACGATATAACTAACCCGTTTCTCTACATGTCGGAGGAAAAAGAATGATCCATGGAGGGCGCCGTATTAAGAGATGTGGTTTTAATAAAATCCTTATGATAAAAGTAAACTTAAAATAATTGAATGATTGATTTTTAATCAAGTTAAATCTTAAGCAATATATGTGGAGGATGAAGAATGAGCAGACCCGAGAAACCACATCTGAACCTGATAATAATTGGGCACGTCGACCATGGAAAATCAACAACTATGGGCCACTTCCTATATCTAGCTGGCGTGGTCGATGAGAGAACCGTTAAAACCTACGAGGAGGAGGCGAAAAAGCTCGGTAAAGAGTCATTTAAGTTCGCGTGGATACTGGACAACCTTAAGGAGGAGCGAGAAAGAGGCTTAACAATAGATCTACGATACCTAAAGTTTGAGACGCCGAAATACTTCTTCACAATTATAGATGCGCCTGGGCACAGAGACTTCGTCAAGAACATGATAACGGGTGCAAGCCAAGCGGATGCAGCGATACTGGTCGTCTCAGCTAAAAAGGGCGAGTTTGAGGCTGGCATAGGGCCTGGAGGCCAGACTAGAGAACATGCCTTCTTGGCTTTTACTCTGGGCGTTAGGCAGATAATCGTCCTCATAAACAAGATGGATGACATAACAGTTAACTGGAGCAAGGAGCGCTACGAGGAAATTAAGAATGAGGTTGGCAGAATGCTAAGGCTAGTTGGTTACAACGTTGCTAAGATACCGTTTATCCCGGTATCTGGATGGTTTGGAGATAACCTAGTTAAGCCGAGTCCGAATATGCCGTGGTACACTGGCCCAACGCTGTACGAGGCGCTAGACCTATTTGAGGTGCCGCCTAAACCAATCGAGAAGCCATTGAGGATACCTATACAGGACGTATACTCAATAACCGGTGTTGGAACAGTGCCAGTTGGACGCGTTGAAACAGGCGTATTAAAAGAGGGAGATAAAGTCATCTTTATGCCGTCTGGCAAGATAGGTGAGGTTAAATCTATAGAGACGCATCATGTTAGAATACCGAAAGCTGAGCCGGGAGATAACATAGGCTTCAACGTTAGAGGCTTAGCGAAGACGGATATAAGAAGAGGGGATGTCTGCGGGCATCCTGAAAACCCGCCGACAGTAGCCAAGGAGTTCATAGGTCAAATAATAGTTATTTATCATCCAACCGCTATAGCCGCTGGTTACACGCCTGTAATGCATGTTCACACAGCGCAGATCGCGGTTAGGTTCGCTGAGCTCATAAGGAAAATCGACCCGAGGACTGGGCAAACCGTTGAGGAGAAACCAGCTTTCCTTAAAACTGGAGATGCCGCCCTCGTCAGATTTGAGCCAGTTAGACCAGTATGCTTGGAGGTCTACACAGAGTTTCCACCGCTGGGAAGGTTCGCTATAAGAGACATGGGTACAACTATCGCTGCCGGAGTAATTAAAGAGATAACTAAGAAGGCTTAAACGCAAAAATTCTAGTACAACACTCCCTGTAAGCTCTAACACCCCCAATATTTTATTTGCAGAGGTTTAAAAACGAGCAATAAACCAAAAGCCATCACTATATGACTGGGCAATTAAAGGTGTCCTCATAAAAATGGGTGACGTGAAAAAAGAAAAAATTGAAATAATGTATTTTTACTCGGATCTCTACGAGAGCAGAAGAAAGCTCATCCCAATAGTGAAAAAGCTTCAGAGAAAAAGGCCTAACATACGTATTCGTTTAATTAATGTTGAGGACCCTGAAAATGAAGATATCGCTGAAATCTATAGCGTCAAAAGCATTCCTTTAGTTATATTTTTGACACCTAAGGGGGATGTTGCATCTAGGAAAAGTGTACCGCTTTCAGACGAGGATACCATAGAGGATATTGTGGAGCGGGTGGTTAGAGGAGACTTACCTAAACCTGAGGTTAACGAGCTTAAAAGGAGGATTTTAGAGCCTTTTAAGCTGGTCTCTAGACGAAATGAGTTGACGCAGCTAATAGCTGAGCAGATCGAAGGCGATATTCTTGAGGCGGATTCTGAAAAGGAGATATATGACGCTATAAACCTGTATGTGAGCGTGATAAACCATACAATAAGCGACCTCGAAGATTACAGGCGGATTCTTCAAAAATACATGGTTAGGCAAAAAGATTTCATTATATAGAGGCTGAAATCTAGATTTGCCCTACCCGATATAAGATACTCTCTCTTTCTCTTCTCTCAACATCTCTCTTTCAGCGGCTCTACGCTGCTCCTCGATTCTCCTCATCTCTTCCTCGACCTGCGCAATCCTATGAATCTCCTTATCTAGATCTGTTAAATCAAGCTTTAAGTCAAGCATCCTCATAATAACTGTTAAAACGCTTTTCGCAGCCCTCGGATCCGGTATATATCCCGGAGTCTCACCTAATAGGCATACACCATCAATACATTTAAACTTCGCTAGACCAAGCAATAATCCAGCCGCACCTACAATTGGGCTTCCTGAAGGACTACAGAGAGAACCCGCGTCCAACGCTTTTTTAAAAACCTCTGGGCTTGTGGCTGAAGCAAACACCTGAGGTGTGCCCGTGACATCTTTCCTATACCCTCCGACAGTTATGATCAACTTCGTATTCTTTTTTCTCGCGAATTCTAGAATTGCATCAGCAACCTCATATTGTCCTTCAACCGTCTGCGCCTGGCTGTCCCCTGTTAAAAGTATCAAATCATTCTCGCCAGACTCATTCTTCCAATAATAAAACTCGTTTTTAAGTAAGCTTACAACCCCTTTACTGTCTACCAGAGCATAATAGGCGAAATGGGGGGAATACATCTCAGCGAATTTTCTAGCTTTCAGCTGTTTTATTAGATATTTAACGGCTATTTTGCCAACCATTCCTAGGCCCGGAAGCCCCTCTATAAGAACCGGGCTCCTTAATTCAACTTCTTCCTTCTCTATTATCGTGGTTTTCTTCACCTGTCGATACGCTCCTCAACATGCCTTTATATATGGCATACTTATCGTCCGGGGAAAACTTAGCTGGGTGCGGAACGCGCACTTCTCCATGACAATATGGGCAAAGGTCCCTTTTAAGCGTGTATCTTCCGCATTTTACACATTTTCTCATCAGCCAAACCACTACTTTTGTCCACCTTCAGCTGTAAAGGATCCTTGTCCTCCAAGGCTCGTTATAATGTTTATCGCTGTGTCCGCCACCTTCTTTAAAATAGCGTTCGCCTCCTTATAATCTTTAGCCATGACCTCCACGTAATATTTGGGTGGAGCTGCCACATATATGTTGACGCTGGATCTACTTGTAGACCCAGCCTCCTTAGCCTTTAACAGGGCATCTTTTATCCTTAGGACGCCGTCGGGCTTTGTGCAGGTTAAGTTCAATATGCCTCTAACCTTAACAGTCGTCACTTTAATCTTTTCTTTAGCTATGCTTGTGAGAGCCTCAGCGACCTCTTTAGGCAAGCCGGCTTTTATCAAGACAGCTTCGCCTTCTCTGGCAGCTGCCTCTAAGCCATCGTAAATATCGCTGAAGTTTTTCCTAAACGGTTCGGAAATGACATCATATAATTTCTCTAAAGGCATCCCAAGCCTTTGAGCCGCACTCCTAAGCAAGCTTTCAGCTTTTCTGCTTCTCTTCCAAAGCAGAATTTTCTCTCTCTTCTCACGCTGAGTAACTCTTCTAAGCGATAAATCTATCTGGTTTCTAAACGGATCAACCCTTAAAACTTTTAAGACTACTTTTTCACCCTCGCGAACATAATCGCGGATATTTCTTATCCACCCAGACGATATCTCAGAAATGTGGAGAAAGCCCTCTTTTCCATACTCATCTAGCGTAACATATGCCCCGTAATCCGTTATCTCCTTAACAGTTGATATTACGAGCTCGCCGACCTCTGGCCACTCTTCAGCTTTAGATGTAGGCATAGGCATATGTTTCATCAACACCCGCTAACCAAATTTAGCCACTATCTCGCCTTTAACGTTTGCCTTTCCGCCAGTTGGTTCCGCGAGAATAGCTCCGCAAATATTACAGCGTACAATGGAAGACACATGGCTAAAAATAGTCTGTTCATTTCCGCATTCGGCACATTTAACCTGTATAAAACTACTTCTCGGTCTTGGAATGATCTTTTCCCAAAGTCTCATTTGAAGCCGCCTCCCTCAGTCGAGATTAACCTACCGCATTGTTACTGTATCTCGAGCTTCTTTAGGCGTATGCCTTCTCTTTGGAAAGTGTATCCGCAGTCCTTACATCTGAGCTTTAGCGCCTGTTTCTTTGTCGTCTTAGCTTTCCGCCTAAGTATGGGATACTTTTGTCCACCGTAACCTTTTCTCTCCCTTTCATGGGCGCGTTCTCCTTTGGCGAGAGCTCTGCGCCTACCGTCCTTATATATGGAGACGGAGTGTACAGTATGTTTATTGCATTTTGGGCAATAGGTTCTTATCTCCTTTGGTACATTCATCAGTTGTTCGCCACGCTAACATTTATCAACTTTATAAGAGCCTAGGAAAACATATTTAAGTTTTTTGAGCCCTCTCCCCAAACTATAGGTTAGAGTTGGCTCAACCCCGCCACCTTTGAAGTAGGCTTCCTCCTTTTTTCTAGGCGATATTTTGAAGCCAACGTATCCGGCAATTATGGCCATTATCGGCGAAATCGTGTACATCAGTACATCTATTATTGTCGGCATATAACCATTGTAATATTCTGCCAATGTTTGGTTAGATGCATAGATCGTGCCTAGAAATAGACCTGTGATAATCGCATCGGTGAAAAGATAAATCGCCATAGCAACTATGACCGCATCTTTAAGCCTATTTAACCTAGAGAAGTATATGACTGCTAAGGCTGATAGAAAAGGTGGCACAAAATATAGGTTTACAGGTCCGGCGAGAACCGAAATCGCTAGAGAGAGAAAGGACCCCATTAAGCCGAGCCTTAAAAGACCGGCTATCGAGTCTGATGGAGCCGCTTCTTCAACCCTTTCAACGGGCGCTCCACAGTTCGGGCAGAAGGCTGCGCCTTCAGGTAACTTAAAGCCGCATCTACTGCAAGTAGCCATTCTTAAATCACCGTCACAATTTTAAGGAGACAAACGTTTCCTATAAACCTTCTTTTAAAGAAGATTTTGACGGAGTTGCCTTTTCCGATTTATTTATATTGCTCTGAGCTCTCTCCTCTACTGTTGGTGAGTATGGTTAAAGGTAACGGTCTTCCACGCCAACCAGAAGTAAATATTGGTACAATAGGTCATGTAGATCATGGAAAAACCACGCTTGTTGAAGCCATCACCGGGGTTTGGGCTTCAAGACACAGTGAAGAGTTGAAAAGAGGCATAACTATAAAGCTCGGTTACGCTGATGCCCCGGTTTATAAGTGTCCGGTATGTGAAGCCCCGCATAACTATTCCACCAGCGAGATTTGCCCAAGATGCGGAGCAAAGACCGAGTTTGTTAGAGCGTTAAGCTTTGTGGATTCGCCTGGCCATGAGGCTTTGATGGCGACCATGCTTTCAGGAGCCGCGGTTATGGACGGCGTTATACTGGTTATAGCGGCCGATGAGCCGTGTCCTCAGCCCCAGACCCGTGAGCATTTGGCCGCAATAGAGATAATTGGGGTCAATAAGATTGTTATCGCGCAGACGAAAATAGATCTCGTCGATAAGAAGCGGGCTCTCGAAAGCTATAAGGAGATAGTTGAGTTCACGAAGGGAACAGTGGCTGAGGGTGCGCCGATAATACCCGTTTCAGCGCTTCACTCAGTTAACATAGACCTGCTACTGTACGCTATAGAAAAATATATTCCAACCCCTCCACGCGATCCGGCAAAACCCCCATACATGTACGCCGTCCGATCATTCGACGTTAATAAGCCCGGAACTCCCGTCGAGAGCCTCGTTGGAGGCGTTATAGGTGGATCAATACTTCAAGGCAAGTTTAGAGTTGGGGAAGAGATTGAAATAAGGCCTGGAATTAGCTCTTCTAGGGGCGTATATGAGTCGTTGCTCACCCGCATAACGAGCCTTCACGCTGGAGGGAGAAGGGTTGAGGAGGCTGTTTGCGGCGGCCTTGTCGGTGTAGGCACGCTTCTCGACCCGTCTCTAACTAAGGCTGATAAATTATCGGGAAATGTTGTTGGTAAACCGGGCTTGCTTCCGCCTACAAGGTATGATTTAACCATAGAGGCGCATCTTTTTGAACGAGTTATTGGGGCGCGGGAGCAGACTGAGGTGAAGCAGATAACTGTTGGAGAGACGCTTCTACTTGATGTTGGAACAGCCATTACAACTGGAAATGTTACGCACATAAAGGGCGGCACTGTGGAACTTAAGCTTACACGGCCAGTTTGCAGTGAAGAGAAATCAAGAGTTGCGATAAGCCGGAAAATAATGGGTAGATGGAGATTAATTGGCTACGGAATAGTGAAGTAGTCAACTGAGATAGCGGATAAAACAAACGCTTTTATCTTCATCAGATCAGATATAAATAGTATTTTTAGAGATCAGGCTGCGTGCTTCGTCTTGAACACAGAACATGGCGGTTTATCCAAGAACTATATTTTGCGCATAACCAGAGATGAGTGGGTTGAGCAGGTTTTCACGATAAAGAAGTATTATCCCGGCGTTCCTAGGCGCTGGGAAAAGGGGAATCTAATATTTTTCGCTAAGCGTTTTGAGGGAGGAGACTCGCTCATAGGATATGGTGTAGTGAAAGGGTTTGTGAAGAAGGAAGATCTTAGCGATGAGGAAAGACGCGAATGTGAAAAGATGGGTTGGAGGGGGGCGATAGTTTTCAGCGAGCTGTATAGGTTTGATCCACCTCTGTTAATCAAGGAGACCGTGTTAAGCGGATTGAGAGCTAAAGGAAAATATTTGCATGGATACCTCCTAACGGAGGAGCAAGCTGATGAGATCCTAGAAGCCGCTAAAGCCTTCTGTAATATAAAGAGGGTATAGGGCTTAATAGCCTAAAATGTCTCATGGTGAACTATCTCTTTTAATGGTCTTTTGTTGGGTGGACGGGGTTTCTCAGCCGGGTGCCCTATGGGCACTATTGCAACCGGCCTTAAACCTCTAGGTATCTTTAAAATCCGCCTAACTTCTTCTTCATAGAATGCGCCGACCCAGCATGCTCCTAGGCCTAGCGCGCATACTGCTAGAAGCATGTTTTCTATGGCTGCGGCAGTATCCTGTATGCAGTACAATGTCGCTCCCCGGCTTCCATAAACTCTGCTGGATTTAGCTTCATCCGCACACACGACTATAACTATGGGGGCCTCTTCTATGAAAGTTTGGTTTAAAGCCGCTCTAGCGATCTCTCTTTTAATGTCGGGTCTCTTGATTACAATAAATTCCCACGGTTGAATATTTCCAGCTGAAGGAGCCCACCTAGCGGCCTCAAGAATCTTTTCAATCTCCTCGTCGCTAACCTCCTCGCTGGTGAAAGCACGGATACTTCTTCTAAGTTTGAAAATATCGAAAATATCCATCATTAATCCTCTATGTCATCACGTATTAAATGCTTAACGCTCAAAGAAGATTTAGGCTATGGCTCTACTTACTCGATCGAGCATCTGAGCTAACAACGCTTGAATCTCTTTAAGAATGTTCTCCGCTTCCAGCCTTCTCTTACGCTCCTCCTCTAATTCAGACCTCAAGCGTTTAATCTCTTCAGTAGATATAAACTCCGGCAACATTACAGTTACGTTCTCCCTAGAAATCTTCTCATATGTTTCTCTAACTATCTGACCCGCTCTAGTCTTCCCCTGTAAGTGGTTTCTTATAGTTGCCTCGGTTCTACCGAGCTCATCCGCTATCTGGGACACCGTCATCTTTGCTTTTTCCCTAGCTAAAGCCGCTGCCGCAACCGCGAGGCTATCAACCCAAGTTATCCTTTCCTCTGACTTCTTTAGCTCTTCAAGAACATCCGGTCTAAATATGCTGTTTATTAGCAGTATGGCTTCCAGTTTATGGATCTGCTCCCTACCTATCGGTGAAAGAGGTATTTCACTCATATTCGCTCATCCTCCCACGAGATAATATAATTACTTCTTTAGGCTTAATAACTATGCCTCTGTCAGTTATTTCAAAAGAGTGCCTTTTCATAGAGTGAGATGTGCCACGCATCTTCCAGACAATAATGCTGCGCTTAAGCTCACCGTTAATCTCATCTAGATCAAGCCTAACTATCCCGTCGGCAGCGTGCTCAACACCTGGGCCTCCAAATCCTCTTTCGGTAACGCTCACCTGCGAGACAAGAATTGACGTGCACCCTAACCCGGATAAAACCTTTTTGAGCTGTAGAACCATGCTCCTCGCTAAGGCGGGCTTAGTTATGTAGAGCGTTGTGACCGAGTCCACGACAACTCTTTCAGCGCCAACATCCCTGATGGCTGCTCTAAGCGCATCTATAAGCATCTGAAAGTCATCGGGAACCTTAACAACATATTTTTCTCTTTTAGCTGCCTCACCTATCCCCGCGGTGAAAGCATCAACCAGGGCGAATAAACCCTTATCCTCATATGAAGAAACATCCCAGCCAAACTGAGCCATGGAGAGCCTAACTTGGACAGGGTGTTCCTCAAGGGCGACGAACACGCCCGGCTCTTTTTTAACCAGCCCATTATATAAGTATTGGTAGCCGAATATGGATTTCCCGGTTCCGGGGCCGCCGGCTAGAAGGACTACGTTCCGCTTAGGTATTCCACCGTTAAGTATCTCATCAAATCCGGGTATTCCGGTCAACACCCTTTCGATAGCCATTGCTACTCCTCCCCAATCGCTTAGTAAAATCAAACGCTGATACTTAATTATGGGGATATTGAATATAAATGTTGTTGCTTAAAAATATATCTCCACATATTAGAAAGCCTTATCGCTTCCCCCCTTATCACTCAATCCGGGATGGTGGAAGATTGTCATTGAGCTTCTCTAGCGACTGGGAGGAAGGATCTAAAGGCTTAAAAGGCGCTCTCCGACCGGTTCCTCCACTAAAAGATAGATTTGAAAAGGCCATAAAACGTATTGAATTGCAGATAAATAAGATTGATGAGCATATTGAGCGCTACAGTAGACGAGAGAAAGATATGTCGGAAAAAATAGTTTGGGCATATGAACGCCACGATGAATCTAGAGCCAAAATGCTTGCTAACGAACTCTCAGAGATAAGAAGGCATAAAAGCCTACTCATAGATTCAAAGATATCTCTCGATAAGACCGCGTTAAGGCTCCGAACTCTCTACGAGTACGGTAATTTTATGTCAGCGATATCTTTAGCTAGGAAGGTGATCGGTGAGACCCGTGAAAAAATATCGAGCGTCACCCCTGAAATTAGCTCAGAGCTCGCTCAAGTCGAGAAGATATTAGATGAAATGACTATTGAGGTGGGTAGAAGCGCCCTAGAGAGTCTGAATTTTAGCGCTGAAAGCATTGAGGCTGAGAAGATACTTGAAGAAGCCGCGATCATCGCTAATAGCAGGATAAACGAGTCTTTTCCCAAAACCTCAAAGAATAAGCTGAATAACAACGATTATAGCAAATAACACGAATCTGGGAAGTTGCTTGCAATGTTATATCGTTGACTCGATCTCGCTCATGCTATGCGGATCCAGCTTATAGAGATCTTCTATTTCATAGACGTTGTCGTTTACATCAGTTATGACAACCCGTCTCTCAATCTGCATCACGCTCATACGACCCCTCGTCCTGAACATTTTTGGGCCTTTATCGGTTAAAACCTCCCATAAGAATTCGTCTCCGCTAGTTTCAATCCTCTTGATTCTCAGGATTTTAGGAATAAAATATATTTTATTTAAGATTGCCTGAAGATTTCTCCTAGAGATTTCATCGAGATCCCTATAATCTTTAATCATGCAGACATCGACCCCATAGCTGTCTCTAAATATTATGAATTCAGGATGAGTTATCGGAAACGGTCTAGCCGGCATAAGCCCTGAGAAAACCTTTCCATCAACGACCAGCTTAAGCGTATTTTCCTCCTCGAGAAAAACTTTCACTTTCTTAGGATCGAGAATATTGAGGTTTTTCAGGAAGTCGGATAGTGGCATTAAGATCACCTCTGTAAAGCGCTTATCGCGGTTTCCTCGGCGAACTGAGCCTTATAGAGCTGACTGTAAAGCCCTCCAGCCTTCATTAGTTCTTCATGTGCTCCAACCTCAACTATTCTCCCTTTATCCATGACAACTATTCTGTCAACGTTCTGTAATGTTGAAAGCCTATGGGCGATTATAATCGTTGTTCGCCCCTTAGCAAGGTTTTCCATAGCTTCTTGAATCTTTTTCTCGGTTAACGTGTCTACTGATGAGGTTGCCTCATCTAATATAAGTATTTTTGGCTCAGTTATTATTGCCCTCGCTATGGAGACACGCTGTCTCTCTCCACCAGAAAGTCTCCAACCCCTATCGCCAACGTTCGTATCGTATGCTAATGGCTGGTTCATGGCGAACTCATGAACATTAGCCGCCTTCGCAGCCGCTATTATCTCCTCTGGCGCAGCATCCTGTTTTCCATAAGCAATATTGTAGGCTATTGATCCATAGAACAGCAATGGATCCTGAAGAACGAGACCTATCTGAGACCTTAAGCACTGGAGCTTTATCTTCCTCAAATCCACCCCATCGATATATATGGATCCTTCAGTCGGATCATAGAATCTAAGTAGCAGCTTAGTGAGCGTTGTTTTACCAGACCCGCTCGGCCCAACTATGCCAATCTTCTCCCCAGGCTTTATCTCCAGGTTTATGTTGCTTAATACTGGAATATAGGGATTGTATCCGAAGCTAACGTTTCTAAACATTATTGAACCCTTAAACTGAAATTCTACTGCATCTGGCGCGTCCTTGATTTCAGGCTCTATCTGCATTATCTCCAAAATCCTTTCACTGGATGTTAATGAGGATTGTAAAGGCTCAAACAGGTTGCTTATTGTCTGCACCGGCCCATAAAACATGCCCATGTAGCTTACAAACGCCACAAGTGAGCCGAGCGATATATTTTCCCTTAACACCTCTTGTCCGCCAATCCACCAGACTATCGCGGTTCCAGACGAAATAGCGAATCCTAGTAGTGGAAAGAACTTTATGTGAAGAAGAGTAACTTTAAGGTTTGCGATGACTAGATTGCCCAGCCTCTCCACTAATCGCTTTATCTCAAATTTCTCTTGTGTAAACGATTTAACCACAACTATTCCGGGAATAGTGTCCCACAGCAACGAGCTGACATCAGCCCATCTGCGCCAGACCTTGTGGTACGCTCTATGCGCCCTCTTTCTAAACAGTGGTACGCCGACCACGATTATCGGTATAGGCAGCAACGCGAAGATAGCCAGATATATATTCATGGAGAAAATTATTATCCCTATCCCTATAATCTGCAGGGTGCTTGTAATCAAGGTCTGCGTCCCCCAAGTGAGAAACCATTGTACGCGCCCAACATCGTCAGTAACTCTGGTCATGATGCGTCCAGAGCTCATCCTATCGTAAAAGCCAAGCGAGAGCCTTTGAATATGCTCGTAAACTTTTACGCGGATATTATAAATTAGTTTTTGGCCCAGATATGAGAGAGTATAGTTTTGAGCCGCGCCTAAAGCCGCGTTAAGTGCATAAATTGAGATAAATGCTGCTACAATATAGATCAACATGCTTAGATTTCTCTTTGCAAACACTTCATCGAGCAACAGCTTCATTAGATACGGTGGCGTGAGATTCAGAGCGGTTATAGAAAGCGATAATATCACCGCTAAGATAACGTAGTGAGCATAGGGTTTTAAGAAGCTCATGAGCCAGATGAAGGCTTGGGTTTTCTTAACGCTGCTCTTTTTAGGCAGAAATTCTTCGAGAATTTCTGGGTTCACTTCTTCCGGAGATATATCCTTCCTAGCGATCTTATCTATAAGTTTAGCCACATTATAGAAGCTCTCTAAGCAGTCTCGGGAAAAGCGCATCACGCTTTTTAATCCATTTGATGTCTCAAAAAATATCTCTGAATTACCTAAATAGTCTTTAACGAAACATGACCGTATGTCATTTAACTGAAACTCAACCACCCTTTTCGTAGCCAAGCTCACGACGATAACCCTTCTCGTCGTTAGAAACAGCCACCTTTCGCCAAAATTTCCCTCTTCATCGAGGTCTCCGGCAACACTGCAAATAACTTTTTCATTTTCTCGGAGAATTGATGTGAGCAAAACTTTAATTCCTTCGGGAACCTGCCTTTCTTCTTTATTGTTCAAGCTTTTTGGTGAGGCCCCCAATGATTTTTTGGCTTTTCATATTAGAGAAATCATCTTATAAGTTTTTCCAAATCCTCTTAAATGGTAGCAATATTAAGGATTTAAAAAGAGTGTTTGGGGGTCATGTATGGAAAAAATTAATGTTGGTTTTATTGGATGCGGCGGGATTGCGATAACGCATGCAGAGCGGCTTAAGACCCTAGAGGAAGTTCGCATGGTGGCGTTCGCCGACATAACCGAGGAAAGAGCGAAGGCTATGGCCGACAAGTATGGCGGAAGATGGTATAGCGATTGGCATGAAATGCTGAATAAAGAGAAGCTGGGCATCGTGTATATTTGCTTGCCTCCATTCGCTCACACAGATGAGGTCATAGTAGCCGCCGAGAAAGGCATACATGTGTTCATTGAGAAGCCCATAGCCCTAGACATGAAAACTGCGAAAGAGATGGTGAGATCCATTGAGAAGAATGATGTTAAAAGCCAAGTCGGATATAACTGCAGGTTTGGGTACGCTATTGAAGAGGCAAAAAGGCTTGTGAGCTCCGGTGAGGCTGGTGAAGTAGGGCTCGCGTTAGGCATGTACTGGTGCCACTTCATTAGAAAGGACTGGTGGATAGATAAGAGCAAGAGCGGCGGGCAGCTGGTTGAACAGTCAACCCACCTCTTTGACGCATTCAGATATATTTGCGGCGACGTTGAAGTGGTTTATGGGCTAATGAACCGAAAATTTTGGACTGATGTCCCAGAGATGACTATTGAGGATGTGAGCAGCACAGCGTTCAAGTTTAAGTCTGGTGCGCTCGGCGCTATCACCGCAACGACGTGGGGCGCAAACGCGCAATGGTGGTTTAAATGGTGGATAGCGACCAGAAATTATACTCTTGAATCAAGGGATATAAACACGTTAACGCTGTACTCCACAAAGCCTCCGACAAAAGTTACAACTGTTTCAGAAGAAAGAGACACGTATCTTCTCGAAGCTAAAGATTTGATTAGAGCAGTACTGGAGGACAGAGAGACGAGAACCCCAATAGGGGAAGGCGCAAAAACCCTTGAGTTCACCTTGGCAGCTTTAAAGTCTGCGGAAACCGGAAAGCCAGTTACACTACCATTATAGCAGACTAAGCAAATTTTAAGGTGTGGAAAATGAAGAGAGGTGTAAATGCCTGGATTTATCCGCAAAACCTTAAAATCGCGGAGATTTTGAGGCTTTCAAAGGATATTGGCTACGAGGGCGTGGAGTTGAATCTTGATGAAGAAATGCTTAAAATGGGCAGGAAAGAGAGAAGAGCAATAGTGGATGAGGCTAAGTCTCTCGGCTTAGATCTGCCGAGTCTCTGCACAGCTCTCTTCTGGAAATATAATCTCGCCAGCCCAGATCCAAACGTGAGGAAGAGAGGCGTAGAGATAATTAAGCAGGGGTGTGAAGTCGCTTCAGAGATCGATGCGAGAGTGTTTCTAGTGGTTCCAGCCGTCGCTACAAGGGAAGTATCTTATCAAGATATGTGGAGGCTAT
This sequence comes from Candidatus Bathyarchaeia archaeon, assembly GCA_038882715.1. Lineage (NCBI taxonomy): Archaea > Thermoproteati > Candidatus Bathyarchaeota > Bathyarchaeia (SeqCode) > Bathyarchaeia archaeon. Next base: position 66,642 of record JAVZNR010000005.1, on the reverse strand, counting down.
CTAGGGAGAGTATTCTTGAGGCTGCGCAATCGGCTGAAGATCACGAAGTCATCATTGGCGTTGAGAATGTATGGAACAGGTTTCTCTATAGTCCGCTTGAGTTCCGTAAATTTATTGAGGAGATTAATCATCCAAACGTGAAAGTCTACTTTGATGTTGGAAACGCTGCTTTTCTCGGTTTCCCTGAACAATGGATAAAGCATCTGGGAGACTTAATCGTCTGCGTTCATGTTAAGGACTTCCAGTTCTCCACGATGCAGTTCAGACCTATCTTCGAGGGAAACATTCAATGGCAGAGCGTTATAGAGGCTCTAAGAGAAGTAGGCTACAATGGTTTTCTAATCGTTGAGGTAAGCCCATATCCAGGTCACCCATTAAAAGCCGCCTTGGATTCGAAGTCATCGCTGGACATAATGCTTGGCATATCTTAACTATTCTTTAAAAACTTCATTGTTTTTCCTTAACTTTTATCCAACGTACCGTAAGATATTTATTTGATTAAGTCACAATAGTGCATGAATCGATTAAGGAGTGAGGCGGTAAACTTGCCTGAAAGCAACTCAGTACTTGTGGGACGAAAACCAGTGATGAACTACGTCTTAGCTTGCCTGACATTATTTCACGGCGGAGCAAAAGAAGTAAGCATTAAAGCTAGGGGACGGGCAATAAGCAGAGCGGTGGACGTTGTCGAAATTATTAGACGTAGATTTCTGCCAGACGTAAAGGTAGGAAACATCAGTATAGGAACTGAGCAAGTTCAATCCAGCGGTGGAAATGCTCCGGCGAACGTTAGCATAATAGAGATAACGCTGGTGCGCTAATCCTCTGCCAAACTATGCTCCGCCGCCCCTCCTTTATTTTTGGAGGGATCAGAGGAAGGTGAAAACTGAACTATGTCAATTCTGCTTGAGAAGCGGAATACTATGTCAAAAATGCAGGGCAAAGATTGAGAGGGGAGAGGTAACCCAACGGGATTTAGAGATCGCGCGTTTACTTGTATCTATCGAAGATGAATATCCGTTGCTTCAGGATGTATATTTTCGCGGGTCAATTGAAGCCGACAACATTCTTGCGATACTGGTTAGAAGAGGAGATATGAATAAGATATTAAGTTATGGTGGAAAGATCATCAAGTTTTTAGAGAGTAAAACCGGTAAAAGCGTCCGAGTGTTAGAATATAATTCTAGTGAGAGAAAGTTTATTGAGGATCTTTTTGCTCCTTTAACCGTCCTAGCGATAAATAAGATTTGGCTTCCAGACGGCTCAATTGAGACAAGAGTTATCCTTAAAGGGAAAGACAAAAAGAGGGGTTCGCTAAACATTAATGCCATGAAGGAGATCGCGAGGAAAGTTAAGGGGATAACGCTTAGAGTTGAATTTTCAGATTAGGTGGGCGCAAACCATGAGCTATAATATTGCAGCACGTGGTTGGAAGAGAACACATTACACGATGGAAGTAACGCCCGACCTCGATGGAAAAGAGGTTACTTTAACTGGCTGGATAAAAGAGATTAGAGATTTAGGCGGAATAAAATTCCTACTATTGAGAGATAAAGAGGGAACAATACAGATAACTGTTCCAAGAGACGAGGTTGACAGGCAAATAATTGAGCAGATAGATGAGCTACAGCGCCAAGACTGCGTAAGCGTTAGAGGAATAGTTAGAAGGATGGATAAGGCGCCTAGGGGAATCGAAGTTGTGCCTAAAAGCATAATCGTCCTTAGCACCGCGAAGCAGCCGCTTCCATTAGACATTACAGGTAAAACTCCAGCCGACATAGATGTTAGGCTTGATGCCAGAATCCTAGATCTTGTAAGGGATGAGGCTCAAGCAATATTTCGAATACGCCATGTGGCGCTGGAAGCCATAAGAGAGTTCTTCTCTAAAAACGGTTTCATCGAGATACATACGCCCAAGATAATTGCAACCGCAACCGAGGGAGGAGCAAATCTCTTCCCAGTAGCGTATTTTGAACGTGAAGCTTTCCTAGCTCAGAGCCCCCAGCTATATAAGGAGCAGCTCGTAATAGATTTTGAGAAGGTTTATGAAATAGGCCCAACGTTCAGAGCTGAGAAATCCCATACTAGGCGGCACCTAACGGAGTTCATTTCGGTTGATATTGAGGAGGCTTTTGCAACGGCCGAGGATGTTATGGAAGTAGCTGAACGGCTCCTGCAACATGTGTGCAGAACAGTCGATGAAAGATGTCAAAGGGAGCTTGAAATACTCAAGCATAAAATCGAAGCTCCAAGTATTCCGTTTAAGCGGCTAACGTACGATGAAGTCATTAACGAGTTAAGGGAAAACGGGATAAAGATAAGTTGGGGTGAAGATATACCAACTGTCGCTTATAGAACTCTAGGTAAGTTGCACCCATACTTCTACTTTATAGTTGATTGGCCGACAAGCCTTAAACCATTTTACATAAAGCCTAGAGATGATAAGCCCGAGATAAGTGAGGGCTTCGACTTAATGTGGCATTGGATTGAAATAGCCTCCGGTGGAACACGCATACACAACAAAGACCTCTTAATTAAGCGGCTAAAGGAGCAGAACTTGAACCCTGAGTCCTTCAAGTATCATCTTCAGGTTTTTGATTACGGTATGCCTCCGCACGCCGGCTGGGCGATAGGGCTTGAGCGCTTAGTAATGATGCTAACCGGCGTAAGAAACATTAGGGAGGTAGTCCTGTTTCCAAGAGACCGATTTAGGTTAACTCCATAAAGCAGCTCTAGGTTCTTCAGCCTAGCGGTCTTGAACCCAACTCCACTTTAAGAATCATTTTCTCATTACCTCTAATTATAGTCATGTTAACTATTTGGCCTGGCGCCGTGTTTTCCTCTAAGTAAGACGATAGATCGTCTATGCCGGTGATCTTCACGTTGTTTATCGCGATTATTATATCTCCGCCAATAACCACGCGTTCGCCAGCTATATAAGCCACTCTGGTTCCGCCTCTAAGCCCAGCTTTATCAGCTGGGCTTCCGCTGATAACCTGCGTTATCAGCCAACCATAAGTTACGTTAGTGCCCATAGCTTTTGCAATCTCGTATGTCATATCTACTCCGGAGGCTCCGAGCCACGGATGCCTATTATACGATCCTTCCTCAACTAGGAACTTTATTTCTCGTAGTATAGTGTTGGATGGTATGGCGAAGCTGACGCCTTGGGAGCCGCTTACTATTGCCGTCGTTATTCCCACTACTTGCCCCCTAATGTTTAGAAGCGGGCCGCCTGAATTGCCGGGGTTGAGCGGAACAGTCGTCTGGATAACGTTAGCTATCGGATAGCCGCCAGCTATCTCAACATTTATTGTTCTGCCTAGAGCGCTAACTATCCCCACGCTCATAGATCCGGCTAAACCATACGGGTTACCAACAGCTAAAACTATGTCGCCGACTTTAAGGGTTGACGAGCTAACTATTTCTAACGGATAATATTCTTCTTCCGGCGCATCTGCCTCTAATACTGCTAGGTCAGCGTATGGATCGTAGCCGAGCACGCTGGCAGCGTAACTATTCCCATTAGCGAAGGTTACAGTTATATTCATGGCGTTTCTAATCACATGATAATTTGTGATCACAACCATTCTACCAGTAAAGTTATAGATGAAACCGGACCCCTGAACCCGCTCATAATAGTAGCCGAAAAGGCTGTATTGCCGTATTAACCCCCTAATCATGACGACTGAGTTTTTAACCTGCTCGTAAATCTGCGAAAGAGAAACGTTTTCGCTTAATAGGGCGCTGTATTGAGGGATGCTTTGGACCGCAGCGTTTAAGGAGGACCGCAGGGTTTCGAGATCCGTCTTAAGATCCCTGATTTGATTTTTCAGCCCACTGATCTCCTCTAGGGCGCTTCTATAACCCATAGTGTAGCCGAAGTAACCTGCGACGAAAAATCCTATTATCAGCAAGACGATTATTACTGTTAAAGCCCTCAATCTATTGTTTTCAGGTCCTTCTAAAGCGGGCAGCATGCCCGGGTCACCTTTACGTTAAGGTCTGGTTTCTCACACAATTATAAAAGGATTTCTCAGATTTTCATACAAATTAATGGAAAATTATACATAAACCATGCTAAAACCCGCTCTTAACCAACTGCTCATCAGTCTTCGGTTTCATAAACTCCCTTAAAAGTATAGTTGCATAAGCCCCCTTGTGAAGAATGAATTTAAATTCAGGAGAGTTTACCGAAGACCCTTTTTTCTCCGAGACAATTCTTGTTCCCAGATCAATAACTTTTTCTAGGGCTACCCTTAAGCCGCCGAAAATATTAACCTTAAGAGCCTTAGCTCTTTGAAAATCATCCCTAGATAACCCCTCTTCCTCCAGTATCTCAGCCTCAATTTCTCCCTGTAAACCTTTTGACATAGGCTGTTTTGATCCGAGAAGCGGTAACGCTAGTGCCATTCGCCCCATTTTGATCTCCTCGTTTACATACGCCACATTACTATCTTTAACCTCAACGAAGATCTTTTCAGGCAACCCTAAACTGTTCAATTTTACGGCGTAATCGCCGACAAGCGCCTCCCTTAAAGGCATCCCGCGCTTTATCCTCTCGCTTAAAAATCTGTTAAACAGATAAGATTGATAGGACTGTATGAAGAGCTTTCGAAAGTTTAACGGAAGCTTATAGAGAGCACCTAAATAGTCGCGTGGAACATTTAAAAGATGTTTAAGGATTATTCTCTCATACACCAAGGTTTTAGGGAACCTCTTAAGCGCTGCTTTAAAATCCATGCTTTCACGAAGATCCCTTCTAGCCTCCCTAGCCTTGGCGCCTTCAAAAGGGCTCACGTAAGAGAGGAAAATCATTACAGCCCCTTCAAAATCACCTTTAAGTACGCTTTTGCCAACCAGATGAGTTATCGGCCTAATTGTTCCAAATCGTTGATGCCCAAAAAAGTTTGGTATGCCGCCGAAATCATCTAATTCGCCGCAGATTTTTTTAATCCTGCTTTGAATTGTCTTCTCTCTAAGCTTTATAGACTTGACTCTCACCGTGAACATGTTTCCGAACAGTTTTCTAGGTGAAATCTCCTCGTCAGAGTAACCTAGAGGCTTAACAATAACATCTTTAATTTTTATGCTGGCCAGTTTGCTGTGAGGCATTCCTCCTATGCTTATGTACTGGGCTGTCAGCGCATTGGCGTCCTTTATTCCGGCGAATCCTACTCTGCTTGAATCAACGCCTATCAACTTTGAGATTTCCTCTACTGCTAGAAGCGTATCCCAGCCTCTTTTAATTAAAACGCATATGAGGTGCCGTCCATGATCTGCGAAAGACCCAAGGTTAGCCTCCGGGCTAACGGACGCTTTAGACCCGTCTATCAAGATCTCTTCAACAATAAAATCCTCCGGTGAACTCTTAATAACCCCGCCTATACCTTGCGTTTTTGAAGCGTAAACCTCTATTCCAATACCCTTTTCTATATCCGGCACTTTAAGCATCGCTAGATCCTCAGTAAAGCGGCAAGCTTCCCGTAACCTTATCGATTAAGTCGGATGGAGCCGGACCTATGCCTAAAGCCGTTATCGTGCCGGGCTCAAGCTCGGTTAAACCCATGTCTGAGATTAGGGCTGTTGGGAGACCCAGTTCCTCAGCTTTCCTCTTTAAGCTTAACAGTTCCGACTCCGAATTAACTTTCAGTACAATCTTACATTGCCCACTTTCAATCCATTCTCTCCACCATGATGGATGGCTTTTTCTAGCTTCCTCGGAAGACGAGACAGCCGCGTGGCTTGCTTGAGCGGCGGCTTTACCTGGACTCATCTTCAAATCGGCTCTAAGCACCATTACCTGCTTAAATTTGCTGGAGTTAAGCATATGTCATACACCGCCTTAAATGCTTTTTAAGAGCGCAGAGGCAGTTTCCGCTACCTTAAGTTTAGACATCTTTTAGGACAAACATTTATGTTCATATAGATTAGCATGTTAGAAATAAATATTTACGCATCCCCGGATTAAATGAAAGGGGATGTTATGTTGCTTGAATCTAGATTTCGCTCTGTAAAGTCTCCAAATATTGTGAAATATGGTGCTTTTTCTAGCGATGCATTTATAATGGTATCAATCTTATTTGGTTCTGTGGGGTTTTAGCGATGAGTTGGAAGGCTCGTTGGAGGATTTTATCGGATGTAACTACGGATCTCCTCAGAGGGGGCGGAATGGTGCCGCCCAACGTGATTAATGATTTACGATCCGCAAAAGTTATTTTAGAGATTCTTAAAGTTGATAGATCGCGGCCCGAGAATATATCTCGCCTTGAAGAATGTTTAAGCAATGTTGAGGCTTATGTTCTTTCGGCTGCAAGAGATAAGTTTGGTGAAGAATATGTTGAAGAGGTTTTAAAGAGGTTATGCAGCCTAGAGAGCGAGGAGAGCGAAGAAAGAGTGCAAATAAGATTTCATCCAGGCTTTCCGAGGGATGAAAAATGGATTAGAGTTAAGATAACCGATGAAACCACGCTCGAGACTCTTGAGAGCATAGCCAGCGACCTCAGCTTAAAGATTAGGGTTGAGGAAGACGGATATGTGCTTGTGCATGGGGGAGAAAATGAATTAAGAGATTTCGTTAGGCGGGTCTCAGAAAAGATTCGTGAATCAAAGGGAAAGTGAAAGCATCATGGCATTATGATAACGCTTATTGAATTACTGATAGTATGCCCACATATAGAGATGATGCGGCTCTAGGAGAACAGCGAGGAGATGCCGTACATCAAGCGCATCGAAATAAACGGTTTCAAAACGTTTGCCCAGAAAACCACATTAACATTTGATAAGGGATTTATTGCAATAACTGGACCGAACGGCAGCGGCAAGACAAATATAATTGACGCAATCCTTTTCTGTTTAGGCGAGCTAAGCGCCAAGAGGTTAAGGGCGGAGAACTTTTCAAACCTCATATTTAATGGTGGAGAAAAATCTAGCATAAGGAAGAGTGAGGCGAAAGTAACAATACAATTTGACAATTCTGATGGACGACTACCCGTTGAGACGACAACCGTCACGCTATCCCGTGAAATTGACAAGAACGGTGAAAGCGTATATAGGGTAAACGGCAGAAGAGTCCCAAGAAACCACATGTTAGAGATTCTTTCAGTAGCTGGCATAAGCCCCTATGGGCACAACATCGTCCTACAGGGAACCTTAACGCGTATGGCTGAAATATCAACGCTTGAAAGAAGGAAAATTATTGAGGATATGCTTGGAATAGCGCAGTACGACGCTGAGAAAGCGGAGGCTGAAAGTAAGCTTAAGGAGGCTGAAACAGCCATAAAGACGGCTCTAGGACAAATAAGCGAGATACAGAAGAGGATTGAGGATTTAGAGAGGGAGCGAAACAACCTTTTACGCTACAATTTCCTTAAGCGCGAGATTGCCCGTTTAGAGGCGATGAAAGTTTCTAGAGAAATAAGAAGACTTGAAGATGAGGCGGGAAAAATTTCGAGGGAGATCTCGGAGATAAAGGAGAAGAATAGTAGGATATTGGAGCGTAGAGAAAATCTTCGCCTTAAACGCCGAGATCTAGAGGCCGAGATGCGGAAACTTGGCTTTGATGAGATTGAGAAGAAGCGGGGGCAAATTATTGAGATTCAAATGGAGATCAAGGGCCTGAAAACCAATCTTAATGAATTAAATGTGAGGATTAATAGTGGGAAAACCGAAATCGAGAAATTAAGGAGCGTCAGGGAAAATCTCCAACAACAGTATGAGGAAACAAAAAAGGAAATCTATCTGTCCGAGGAGAAAATAAAGCGGTTATCCGAGATTTTGAGTCAAGTTAATAAAGAGATAGCGGAAAAGCAAACCCTTCTCGATTCGCTTTCAGAAGATCTGTCTAAAATTAAGCTAATATTTGAAGAGAAATCTAAGCAGGTCAGCGACACGGAGAGACAGCTGAGTCAAATCCGTGAAGATAAAGTGAAAGTTGAGAGCGAATACGGAAGGGTTCAATCCAGATCGGGCATCTATATGCAAAGGCTTGAAGACCTGAAATCTAAAAGAGACGAAATAAAAGAGTCTTACAATAAGCTTTGCGAACTGCTGGCGAATCTAGAGGGCGTGTTAAACGATCAGAGAGAGCAAATGAAAAAACTTCAGGCTGCTTTAGATAGACGTATTAAGCAAAAAGAGCTCATTGAAAGGGAAATGGAGAATGCCGGGAAGATTGCAGGATTAGCTAAGGAGGCGCTGATAGAGTTTGAGGCGCGTAAAGACCTTATAAGCAAAATTGATTCGGAGGAAATTGCGCTAAAGAGCCTTGAGGAGCTGGGCGCTCTAGGCGTTATAAGCGGCATACATGGCAGGCTTAAGAAACTGATAAAAATTGAGAAGGGATATGAGAAGGCTGTTGAAGCCGCCGCTTCAGGTTGGCTTGACTCGCTCGTAGTTGATGATTTAAATGTCGCCTTCACATGCATAGAGACATTAAAACGCATGAAGCTTGGAAGAGTGAAAATAATACCGTTAAATAGTTTGTCAGCGAATAAGAATACAATTAAATCGGACAGTATTGATGGAGCTAGCGGTTCGATCTTATCTTTCGTTAAATGCGAGAAAATTTATGAGCCTGCTATAAACTTTGTTCTGGGCGACACATTATTAGCTCTAAGCGAAGACGCCGCCATAAAGGCTTCAAAAGATGGTTTCAGAGCGGTCACGTTAAACGGCGACCTCTACGAATCTGGCGGGGGCGTCGAAAGCGGCTTTTACAGGGCTCCAGTTGACATATCCTCTTTTATACCAAGCGAAAAAGCCCTAAAAAACTTGGAGCAGGCTGTCAAAACTCTTAGAACCTATTTGGAGAATAGGGAGAATATAGTTTCGGAATTGGAGAGCGAGATATCAAAAATTAAGGGAGACATCGCGAGCCTTTCTGAATCTCTAATCAAGCTTGAGGGAGAGGTCGAGAGGGTTAGAAAAAGCGTATCTCAATCTGAAGTACAGATTAAGCGTGTAGAAGAGAGCGTAGAGAGCATACTGAGTAGAATAGAGGAAGATAAAGTCCGTTTAAGCTCGCTTGAAGCTAAAATCAGCGAGATAAACGAGAAGGAGAAATCTTTAAGCGAAAACCTTGAACGCTTAAGGAGCGAAGTAGATTTACTCAAAATACGTGATGCAAATGCCAGACGTGAATCTATAGCCAATGAAATAGTTGCTTTAAAACATAAATACAGTAAAATAGAGTCGGAAATATCGATAGAGAGGTCGAAGGTAGATTCTGTTTTAAAGAGAAACTTGGGGAATTTAGCTACCCAAATAGACGATGTTTCAACGCGAATCATCAGTTTAGAGAAGGAGATTGAAGAAGCAGTCAAAAAGGATGCTGAGACCCGTAGGAGAATTAGGGAGCTCGAAGATTTGGAGAAAAATCTCTCCGAAGAGATTTCCGGTTTCAGAGAGAGAATTAAAAGCTTTATGTCAGAGATAGATGCTTTAGACAGTGAGCTAGCGGTTCTTGAAAAAGAGTATGAAAACGGGATCAAGATCCTTAATGATCTAGAGATGAAGTTGCAGGCCGCAAACTTGCGGGTCGATCAACTTAGAGAACGATTAAAGACGCTAGGGTGCGAAGATGTAGAATTAGTTGATCTTTCAGGATATGGTGATGAGGATATTGCCTTTCAGATGGAGTCTATGTTGAACGAAGTTGAACGTATAGGGGCTGTTAATCAGTTGGCTGAAACCCAGTATGTGGAGCAGATTTCGCGATATAAGGAGCTGTCTATGAGGTTAAATGATCTTGAAAGAGAAAAATTAGCGATCTTAAAGTTCATTGAGGAGATAGAGCAGAAAAAGATGAAGATCTTCATGGAGGCGTTTAATAAGATAAATGAGCGGTTGAACAGCTACTTTTCTAGGTTGACTGGTGGAGGAGCGGCTTCCTTAAAGCTTGAGAACCCAGATAATCCATTTGCCGGTGGGGTCGATATGGTGGTTCAATTTCCAAATAAGCATACGATACTTGTAAGCGGTGCTAGCAGTGGAGAGAGATCTGTCTCGGCGGTCGCCTTTCTATTTGCCCTACAGGAGTTTTCACCAGCATCCTTCTATCTCTTCGATGAAATAGATGCTCACCTCGATGCCTTCCATGTTGAGAGGCTAGGCGAACTATTGGCTGAGGAGGCATCTAAAATGCAGTTGCAGTTCATAGTTATAACGTTAAAGCCTGAAATGATCAGTAAGGCCGACAAAGTGTATGGGGTCTATGGGCAAAACGGGGTTTCTCACGTTGTCTCAATGACATTTAAGGGGGTTGCCTAGAGTGGATAAACCCGGTAATAGACCATTCTATCTTCAGCCGCCGTGGGACATATTGTTTGATTTTCAACGGTTACAGAAAATCAATCCATGGAGCATAGACATAGCGTTCCTTCTGCTTACGTTTCTTAAGGAGATGGAGCAAAGGGCGATCATAGATTTTAGAGCCTCCGGTGTCGCCCTAGACTCGTCAGCCTCAATATATCTTCTTAAATCTAGCTTATTGTTGAAATTTGAGGAACCTCAACCTCCACCGTCCCCGAAGCCGGCCATCGATTTTATACCTCCGCCACTAACGCTTCCATTACGCTACGAGCTTACCACTACGACGATACAAAACCTGCTTGAAGCTCTCAATGAAGCGTTGCAGAGCGAGAGTCTCCTATCAATTAAGGTGGCTCAAAAGCCGATACTTCCGCCGCCTGAAATAATCCCAACTATAAGTGCATATTTAATGGAGATTGAAAGTAAAATTGAAGAAGTATCTCAGAAAATCCGTTTTCTCCTAGAGAGAGGGGAGATCGTAACGTTTTCGAAGATTATACATGGGTCGGATAAGAATGAGGCGATAAGGGTTTTTATAATACTTTTGTTCATGGCTCAGAGGGGTATAGTTACGTTATGGCAGCATGAAGAGTTTGGCGAAATATATGTAACGTTTAATGGTGAGGGGGTAATGGATGACGGCTTTGACAGCTAATTTATCCTCAACATCAATGCGGCAAGTTCAAAGAAAGGAAAGAGGAAAAAGCAGGAAAGACGTTGAGGAGAAGATGAGGATTATCGAGGCAGCATTATACGTGGCTGGTAGACCATTAGATCTCAAAACTTTATGCAGCATTATAGGCTCCCACTCCGAGAAAAAGGTTCATAAGATTGCCAAGATGCTTGTGGAGGAGTATAAACGGCGTAACACGGCGCTGGAGGTGCTCGAGCTCGAGGATCATAGGTTTGTCATGCAACTTAAAAGCAACTATTCTGATAGAGTTAAGCGGCTAGCTGTAAGGCCGCTCTTAACAGTTGGGCCGCTCAGAACCCTCTCCTACATAGCCTATAAGCAGCCTATAACTCAGAAGCAGGTGATTGAAGTGAGGGGAAAACATGCCTATCAGCATATTAAGGAGCTTATCGAGCTGGGTCTAATTACGCGTGAGAAAGATGGCAAGGATTCCATTCTAAGAACAACAGAGTATTTTGCCGATTATTTTGGCTTAAGCCGCAACATACATGTTATGAAGCGTCAACTTGAGCGGATTTTTAAGAGGCATGGCGAAGAAACGTTACCGCTCTCCCTTGGTGAAGATGAGCGGAGAGAAATGTCTGAGATTGAAAAATCGGCTGGCGAAAGCAATGCCAAGTGACGGGCAAAAATTATTTCTTGCCATGTAGCATTTTATTCTTGTGACACCCCTATGTATAAGGCTATAGGAACTTTTGATATAGGGAAATCAAATAAGAAATTCATAGTATTCTCAGAAGATTTAAAGCCTATCTATTCCGAGACAACTAGAATAGATGAAGTGAAGGTTAATGGAATTCTCTGCGATGATGCTGAATCCATAGTCTCCTGGATGAGGGATAGGCTCCTATACGCTACTAAGAATTGGAGAATTGAGGCGTTATCAGTAGCGACCTTCGGGGCTACAATAGCGAACCTAAGCAACGGAGCATTAAAGCTGCCCGTGATATCTTATAACCATGAGATTGCTAAAAGCGTTAGGGAGAAATTTTATAGCGAATTTGGTAGCCCACTTGATCTTTATATGGCAACTGGAACCCCGCCCTACGGGCAGCTCCTAAACGCTGGGATACAGATATATTGGATAAGGGAATGCTTTAGAGAAGCATTTAATGAAATAGATGAGATACTTTTCCTACCGCAGTTCCTCACCTACATGCTTTCAGGCTTTAAAGCGAGCGAGATTACGAGCGTAGGCTGCCACACCTACCTTTACGATATAAGGAAAAGTGGGTGGAGCAATGTTGCCGAAGGCTTAATGTTCGATGAAAGATCGCCGAAAATGGTCGATGTTTGGGACTCGTTAGGAGAGACCTACATCGGCGGACAAAAAATGACCGTAAGTCCGGGAATACATGATTCGAACGCTTGCCTGTTGTCATATCTTACTAGAGGCAGGGAATTTTTGTTAGCATCTACTGGAACATGGTGCGTCTTCATGTGCCCCGGAGAAAGATTCGATCCAAAGAGCGACGACCTATACAGGGACGTAGTATACTATATAGATCCTTACGGTAGACCGGTAAGAGCCTCCAGATTTAAGGGAGGTTTTGAATACGATTACTATACTGCGATCATAAAAGAAAAGTTCTCCGTAAATCCCGATAACATAGGCTTTGACAAAAATGTTTTAAATAGGATTTTGACTAGGAAAGAAGATTTCATAGCGCCCGGCTTAGTTGAGGGGTCAGGGCAGTTTCAGCGTTCCAAGGCGAGAATAATAGGGGACTCGTTTAATAGAAGCGCTAATGAGGCTTACCACCTACTAAACCTGTACCTCGCAATAGAATCATATGTGGCGATAAACCTGATAACGGAAAAGAGAAAAGTCGACATCGTGGTTCAAGGAGGCTTCGCGAAAAACAACGTCTACTTAAGCATTCTTTCAGCTCTCTTCCCTGAGAACAGGGTTTTAAAGGCCACTTTTCCAGAGGCGACTGGCTTGGGGGCTGCCATATGTGCTAAGTGTTCCTCTAGCGGTATAAAGCCGCATGAGATATATGTTGGCGTACTGGAGGAGGGCGGTGAGATAGAGATCCCTAAGCCAGAAATAGACTTAGATAAATTAATGGGGTATGTTGAGGAATTCATTTATAGGTTTTCCTAAGCCGTTAAACTTATATTACTCTAAGATTTTTCTTAAAGACTTAATGGATGAAGGGAGCATAAATGTCTGTTTGGCACGGAGATCTACATAAAAGGAAACCTACGGGTGGAAAAAGGAAACCATATAGAGAGAAACGAAAGTATGAGAGAGGGTCGTTTCCGACTGAAACCATTTTAGGCGAACATAGAGTTAGAGTGAGCCGTAGAAGGGGAGGAAATATAAAGGTTAGGTTAGTTAGCACCAAATGGGTGAACGTTTCCGACCCAGAAACCGGTGAGACAAAAAGGGTTGAGATCATAAGGGTTATAAGAAACCCGGCAAACGTTGATTACGATAGAAGGGGCGTCATAACAAGGGGCTGTTTAGTGGAGACCCCTATAGGAACAGCGAAGATAACTTCAAGGCCTGGGCAGAATGGTGTTCTAAACGCTATATTGGTTGAGAAAAAAGCATCATAACAGATTTATTTTTATGCTGATAAATGAACATTTTAAATATGCGGAGAAGAGACTCGATAGTTTTATGGCCAGTATACTTTGACTCCACAAAAACTAGACGTGAGGGTAGACGCTTACCGAAAAATCTCTGCGTTCCCTCGCCAAGTATTTCGATGCTTGAGAGAGCGGTTAAAGATTTAGGCTTAAGCTATGAAATCTCTCAGGAAACGGTTTATCCTAGACTCCCATGGATTAAAACGGGCTGTATAACTGTGAAAAAGGGTGGGGAAAATAAATCGCAGGTTATTAGGAGAATAGCCCTTGAGCTTATGAAGTACTTTAAGTAGCCGTTTAAGAAACACTTAAATAATTGGTTGAGTTCATTTTTTTATTCATTACTTTTAGGTGATGCATAGCTTGAAAAAGATTGGCCAAGTTTTACATATATATCTTGGTAACAGGGCTATAGCTAAAGTCGAAAGCCCTCCAAAAATCGGTGCAACGATTTTCGACATCAAGAAGAGGCCGATTGGAGTTGTTTCAGACATTTTTGGCCCAGTGAAATCACCCTACATTGAGATCAGGGTTAGAGATCAGGAAGCAAAGAAGATTGTTAATTCTCCAATCTACATTCTACCTAAAGAATCGGAGAGGAAGCGGTGAAGATGAGCGATAGCGATGAAAACCCATCCCTTCCCCCGATTCTAAGAGATATTCAGCGCTGCCCGGAGTGCGGTAGTTCAAAATTAATGCGCGATTACGAGGCAGCCGAAGTAGTTTGCATGGAATGCGGCTATGTAGTGGACATGAAGATAGCTGATCAAGGCCCTGAATGGCGAGCTTTTGATAATGAGCAGCGAAATAAGAGGGCTAGGGTTGGCGCACCGGTAACGTTTACCATCCATGATAAAGGTTTATCTACGGTGATTGACTGGCATGATAGAGATGTTTTCGGCAAGAGATTCGATGTGAATCAAAGAGCACAAATGTATAGGTTGAGGAAGTGGCAGAGAAGAATAAGGGTCTCAGATGCTATCGAGAGAAATCTTGCTTTCGCTCTCTCGGAGATCACGAAGATCGCAAATGTTCTCTCTCTGCCGAAGAGCATTTTTGAGACAAGTTCCATAATATACAGAAAGGCGGTTAGAGAGCACCTAATACGTGGAAGATCAATTCAAGGAATAAGCGCTGCCGCCGTATACATCGCCTGTAGACAATGCGGTCTCCCGAGAACCTTAGATGAAATAGCAGGCGCCGCAAACATAAGTAGAAGGGAAGTTGGGAGATGCTACCGCTTTCTCGTTAAAGAGCTGAACTTAACTATTCCACCACTTAAGGCAAGCCACTACATATCTAAGTTTTCTAATCAACTTACGATGCAGGGAAAAGTTGAGGAGATTGCAAACAAGGTTCTTTCAGTCGCCTCTGAACTCAAGCTGACGTCTGGTAGAGGGCCAACGGGCATAGCTGCCGCAGCAAGCTACATAGCTTCTGTGCTGATAGGTGAGAAGCGAACGCAGAGAGAAATAGCTGAGATAGCAAAAGTCACCGAGGTAACTATAAGGAACAGATATAAGGAGCTGATAGAACAGTTAATGTTTATAGTTAGATTATAGACCGCTCTCATTTTCTGAAACTCTACAAGTTTTAGCGGGTGAGGAAGAAATTATTGAAAACTCGTGAGATTAGTCGCGTAAGCCCCGCAAATGGCTTAAGCAGCTTAGTGAACCTTATTAGCGCCCTTAAGAACAGCGGGGTTAGAGAATTAATTAAGTCTAGAGTGGAGGAGTTTAAGAAGAACAGGGTGAAAACTTCCGCCGAGATCTTTAAGGAACTCTGCTTCTGCATATTGACAGCGCACTTTAATGCGGAGAAAACCATGAAGATTCAGGCGGAGATCAATGATGGTTTTTTGAGCTTATCTGAAGCAGATTTAGCGGAAAAACTCAAGGCCCTAGGTCACCGTTACCCCGATTCAAGAGCCAGATACATTGTTGAAGCAAGAAAAATGATCCCGGAAATAGAGAGAGTTTTAAGCTCTTCAAGGGATGAGAAAGCGCTGAGAGAGTGGCTTGTCAAAAATATCAAGGGACTTGGCTACAAAGAGGCGAGCCATTTCCTCAGAAATATCGGCTTCATGAACGTTGCGATAATAGACTTCCATATAATTAACCTTCTGTCTAGATATGGGCTTATAGAAGAGACGAAAACTATGACGAGACGCAGATACATTGAGATTGAGAAAAAATTGGCTGAGTTGGCTAAGATTGTTGGATTAAGCCTAGGAGAGCTAGACCTATATTTATGGTTCATTGAGACTGGAAAGGTTCTAAAGTAGGAGGGTAACCGATAAGCTCTTAATTATGCTCATCTTTGTCTATGAAGAATCCCAGAATAATAGAGAATGCCAAATATTTGCACCTTGTTTCCATATAAAATGAATTTTAAACACTTTTTCAAACAAAGGAAAATAAAAATCTAAAATTTTTCGTTAAGGGGCGCATTATTGGGTTATTTTCATTGTTTTCTTTTAACTATTTTTTCTCCAGTTTTTGGTAAAGGTTTATTTGATTCCCTCTAATTTAATAGCTTTCAAAGAGTGGTGACCAAGAATGTCGAGAAGAAAGAGTCCGCCAAGAGAAGAGGAAGAGGAGGAAGAAGAGGAAGAGGAATGGGAGGACTGGGGAGAAGAAGAGTGGGAAGAAGAGGAAGAATGGGAGGAAGAAGAGGAAGAGGAGTGGTAAATCCCCAGCCACCCGTCAGCAACAAACAACAGTTTCTAAAAACTTAATTTTCCCTCAAAAACACCTTTATTTTTTCTCCGAGAGAAATATTGTATAAAACCAAACATCCTTTTTTTAATTTTCCCTTAATAGCCTCGTTTTCCTCATCACAGAATAAATTTTCATCGTTTCCCTTGCGAAATCTATTTTAAGCCATTTTTCGTAAAAAAGGATCAATCTCCTTAAATGCTTAAACTCATTATAAAGCTTTTTTTCCTTTTCGATGAAATGTTTTTTCTCCAGCTGCCCCGTGTAAAATGCGTCTATAAGATCCCTATAACCATTAAGTATCTTTTCTGTTTTCTTCAAAACTCTTAACCTAACTCTTTCAATCAAAGTGTTCATTACCTCACTACTATTCACAATTATGATTCTAGAAAATATTGCAGTATCCCCACTATGTTCCTTAACCAGCATTAAAAGATCGCTTATTCCAGGCATTCCCCCTTTCTTTTCATACCGGCCGCTATTTTGAGGGAAAGCGTAAACCGATCGGCACAATCTGATATATGGCGTCTTAGCTAACAACCATTTGATCTTAGAATTTCCATTACAGTCGGGGTTGTAGACTAAGACTATGAGGCTCCCAAAGTCAATAAGGTTTCCTTCATCATCATACGATGGCTTCCTGATATCCCTAGTTCGCCTCAAAAGTATTGGTTGGTTCTCACCCACAACTTTTAAGACCTCATCTATTTTTCGTTCATTCACCTCCCAGAAAGACCCGCATATGTGCTTGCAGCCTAAAGCCTTAAGACGCCTAGGTATTAAGCTCCTACTTCTGTTTTCCTTTAGAACGCTGTAAACCACGTAAAAAACCATTCAGACACCTTCTCAGCATTTATGAGGAGATAATAGTAGGTTAAAAATGTTTACTCAAAAATCACCTCAATTTCATCATTTGAGAAATCTCAATTTGCTTTTTGGCCTCCAGTAGTCATGTTCTCACCATCATTGTTGCCGTAGAGAACCTTAATAATCTTCAAAATTTTTTCTGGGGGAATCCTCTCAGTGTTTATCGCTATATCAAACGGAGGAAGTTTCGATATATCTGCGCCAAAAAGATGGCGCGTTAACTTTAGGAATCTTCGATCCTCATCCTCGATCTTTTTGAGCACTACAAAGTCTGGTCCACCATGCTTCCTCATCTCCCTTTTAACCCTCTCATCCTTAGGCGCAACCAGCAAAACTATCAGACCCCTATCCTCGCTTTTCGCAGCAAATAGCGCTGGCTCCCCTTCTATAATTGCGGCTCTATTGACTCTAGAGAGCACAAAGTTTAATTTCTCTTCGATTTCTTTCTCGTCAGAACCCTTGTCCATGAAGGGCAGTGGAATTAAGTGATTATCCGGCTCCTTCATCTCTTCCTCAAGGATTCTTTCGTCAATTATTTCTAAAGACAGCTCTCTCTGCACCAATCGGGCAATAGATGTTTTTCCGGCGCCGGGCAATCCGTAAAGGATTATGTGTGGACCTATTGGATGGTGATGGCCGTGAACTATTAGGGTCTCTGGGATTTCATATATTAGTGTTGGGAATCTTATTAGGCCATCAACGATGAGGGCCATTAGGAACGGCAGTCGAGGATCAATGTTCCATAGCAGTCCTCCGACCAAAACGGCTGGTATAGCCATACTCCTCCATAAGAAGTCTCTTGTAGCCTCCCATTCGCTCTGAAGCTCCTCTGGTATAACTTCCGTTGAGACAGCTGTCCAGGAGGGGCCGGAGGCATCACCTATCGCTCTAAATATCCATGCAGCGAGCGGAACAAATGGTATTATACCCAGCCCTTTAAATGTTCCGCCGGCGAGCAGTAGAGCTAAGCATATGTATAAAAATGGGCGCGTGAACAATATTACCGTTTTTCTCCCCTTTTTATCCGAAATTTCAGCCAGCGGAATCATCAGTATGGCCGCTGTTAGGCTATAAACCGATGGTAAGAGACCTAAAACTATTATCGGCGACCCGCATACCTCAGCAGCGTATATTATCCAGAAGGGAGCGACAGCCTCCCAAGCCCAAGGCCCGGTTAAAGCTAAGAAAAGCCACACCGTGGCTTTTCTCTCCTTTGAAACCCTATATACTCTACTTATTTGCCCAAAAATATCTTTGACGGCTTCAGTAAGCCTTTTTGATGTTTTCCTAATAGATGGTGGTTTGTCTTCGAGGTTGCGGGCTGTGTAAAATAGGACGATTAATGTGAGGAAGAATTGGGCGAGGAAGATGTTTCTGAGCCAATCCAGTTTTCCGCCACCTAACGTCTGGATTAATGATGCGCCTATTGGTGGAATAAATACGTTGGCAATATTGTTAACCGTGTTCATCACGGCTATCGTTCGGCTTCTGCTCTTCTGCTCGGAAGAAGAGAATAAAAGCGCTACATAGGCTGGCGCAACGAGCGCTGTGCCAACAGCCCCGAGAAAGTTCGCTATAACAGTTATCTGCCAGTCTGGTGCAAAAGCGTAGATTAACGGGTTCGGCAGGGTTAGAGCCATGCCGGCGATTAACATTTTCTTGCGGCTGTATTGGTCAGATATCCAGCCGCCAAACAGTATGAAGGCTAGAAAGACTATTGACCAAATTGATGCTAGTGTACTTAAAACTATTGCATCGGCTCCGAGAACCTCTTTGACAAATAGTATGTCAAGTCCACCGCTTAATCCAGCTATAACTGTGAGAGCGAGATCCCTAACCATCAGCACTCTAATGTTCCCTTTAAATGCGGATTTTAGTTTCTCTTCCATCATACCCTGTAAGCAAACATTGAAAAACGACGCCTTAATAAACTTCTCCCCTAGGATCGTAAGAAAATATAAGTGCGTATGTTATTCCAAGGGATAGGAAAAATCGGCAAGCGTATGGGAGTGCAGAGTTTGGCTCTTAAAGTCGGTATAATGTTTAACTCGCCTGTGAAGCCGCTGAGAGGCGAAGAAATAGATTATTTGGCTGAAGAAGAAGTCTTAGATCAAGTAAATGCTGTTCAGGAAGCCCTTAAGAAACTTGATGTTCACTATCATCTCTTTCCCATTAAAGACGATGTGGAGGACGTTGTTAAGGCTCTTAAGTCTTACAAGCCGGATGTGGTCATAAATCTTTGCGAGGGTTTTATGGGGGATAGCAGCTTTGAAATGCATATTCCGTCAATACTTGAAATCTTAAGGATACCATATACTGGATCATCGCCACTAACGCTTGGATTATGCCAAAATAAGGGTCTGGCCAAAGCTATCTTAAAGGCATGTGGCGTATCGACTCCAAACTATTGTATAGCAGCCGGATATGAGGCCGCCCTCGAAGATTTAGAGGGTTTAAGTTTTCCGCTGATAGTTAAGCCGCTGAGAGAAGACGCTAGCATAGGGATATCACGGCGTAGCTTCGTTAGAGATCATGCGGAGCTTAGGAGGCAGATAGAATACATCGTTAATTTATATAGGCAGCCAGCGCTTGTCGAAGAATACGTTAGCGGGAGAGAGTTTAACGTATCAATATTAGGCAATGAGAACCCTATTGTTCTGCCGATATCGGAAATAATCTTTGATTTCAGGGATGAGCCGAAAATAGTTGACTACGCGGCTAAATGGCTCAAGGAAAGCGAAGAGTACACTAAAACTAGGCCTGTTTGCCCGGCAGAATTAAAGGGTGAGGCTAAAAGTAGGGTGGAGAACGCTGCATTAAAAGCATACAAAGCGTTGGGATGCAGGGATTATGCACGGGTCGATATACGCCTCGAAAGTAAAACGGAGACCCCATATGTTCTTGAGGTTAACCCAAATCCCGACATTTCTCCTGAAGCTGGTTTCACCAGATCCTTAAGGGCTGCCGGAATACCTTTTGAGGTTTTCATTAAAAAGATACTTGGCTTCGCCCTCGAGAGGGCTGGTAAAAGTCTCCCGCCAATATGAAGGTATATCATGGGATCTTCACTAAATGCTTATTTTTGAAGAGATCTTGAAGCCCATATCTCTTTAAGGCTTGCCAGAGAATCGTGCAGATTAATTGTTCATACGTGAAGCCGGCTGCTCTAGCCGCCTCAGGCAGGCATGAATGGGCGTCCGGATCCGGTATCAAACCGGGCAGCGGATTAACCTCTAAAACTCTCGGCGTCCCTTCCGCATCTAACCTCATGTCTATACGGCATATATCCCTACAGTTTAATATCTTAAAAGTCTTAATGGCTATCTCTCTTATTTCTTCGTTAAGTTCCGGAGGAACCTCGGCTGGGCACCTAAATATATCTAGAGGGTTCTCGGGCGTATCCCAAACCCATTTAGCCTCATAAGAATATATTGGGCTCGCCTCCTTTGGCAGCTTACCGAGCTGTATTTCAACTATTGGTAAAACGAAGGGCTCCTCGTTTCCTATTAATCCGACGGTAAACTCTCTGCCCGGCATATACTCTTCAACAATAGCTGGCTGATGATAGGTTTCTATAACCCATGAAACCTGTCTCCTAAGGCTTTCCTCATCTTTAACAAGAGAACTGTTTCTAATTCCCTTACTTGAGCCTTCAAGCAGAGGTTTAACAACTAATGGAAAGTTTAGGCTACCTTCAAGTTCCTCATCAGTCTGCTTAAAAACTTGGAACCTCGGTGATGGTACTCCATATGCGCTTAAAACTCTATGCGTCATGGCTTTATCTAAGCATATGGCTAAAGTCGCCGGCCCAGAGCCGGTGTAGGGTATGCCAAGCATCTCCAGTATGACCGGTATATGGGACTCGCGGCTTTCGCCGCGCAGACCCTCAGCAATATTAAAAACTATGTCCGGCTTACATCTGCGCAGCTTTGCGTAGGCGTTCTCGTCGGCTTCAATCTTTATAACCTTGCATCCGCCTGAGGCTAAAGCCGACGCTATAGCGTTAACAGTGCTCTCATCATCGAACTCCACATAATAGTCTTCCGGTAAACCCTCGTGTTCGGCAACTTTCTTCCTGAGGTTATATGTTAAGCCAACCCTTAGAACCATATGAATCAGCCAGCCGCTCCATGATATTTCATGGTATTACAGCACTGGCGCTTGTAGACTTTGATCTAAACAGAACCCCATTATTCTCGCTTTCCACCGGCACTTGCGGGTAAACAAATATTTTTCCTTCATAATTTCTCAAAACTACTTTCTCATCATCCATTGAGAGAATATAGTTTGGCTGAAGTGGGATTTTTCCTCCTCCGCCAGGCGCATCTATAACGAAGCGCGGTATGGCTAGTCCAGACGTCCATCCAACCAGGCTTTCAAGTATTTTAAGGCCAACTTCAACCCTCGTTCTAAAATGATATGTTCCCTTAACAAGATCCATTTGGAATAGGTAGTATGGTCTAACGCGGATCTTAAGCAGCTTTTGGACTAGGCTCTTCATGACTTCAGGGTCATCATTAACACCCTTTAAAAGGACAGATTGATTCCCGAGGGGTATTCCGGCGTCAGCTAACATTCCGCATGCGCGCTCGCTCTCTTCAGTTATCTCATTTGGATGCTCAAAGTGAACGTTCACATATAATGGATGGTATCTTTTGAGGATCCTGCATAGTCTTGGGGTTATCCTTTGGGGTAATGTGCATGGAACCCTTGTACCTATTCTCAGTATCTCGATGTGAGGTATTGCCCTAAGCTTCTTCAATAAGAAGTCTATTTTTTCGTCAGGCAACATGAACGGGTCTCCGCCAGAGAGAAGCACATCTCTAATGCTTGGATTTTCACGGATATATTTGATCTGCGCCAGGTAGATTTCATCCGAGAAACTTATGGAGGGTTTACCAACCTTCCTTTTCCTAGTGCAGAACCTACAGTATGTTGCGCAGCTGTTGGATACGCACATCAGTACCCTATCCGGATATCTGTGCACTAGACCCGGTACGGGGCTATCTCCCTCCTCATTTAATGGATCCTCTTGTCCATAGGGATCCTGAAGTTCAAGCGGGCTTGGTATGCACTGCCTCCATATTGGGTCGTCAACATATTCTATAAGATCAAAATAGTATTTTGACACAAACATTGGGTACCGCTCAGCGACTGCCTTAATTGGCCTAATGTCAACGTTAAATTTCTCTAGAATCTGCTCTGGTCTAGTTATACTCTTTTTAAGAATATTTTTCCAGTTCTCTCCCATTTTCTATTTCGCGCGCTCGCTGTAGCACGCTTTGGTGCTACAAAGAGTAATGTATGCATTATAGGACAGTTATTTAAAGTTTTCTATCGACATTTTTTGACATTATTAGAGATGCAGCGAATAAACGACTTCATTGTGATAATCGCCATCCTTGAAGATCTTTCTTTTCCTCACTTCCTCAAGCTTAAACCCTAGTTTTTCAGCCACATGTCTCATAGCACTGTTCTCCTCAAGCGTCTCTATGATAAGTCTTCTAATACCTCTTTCTTTAGCAAGTCTTATAGATTCCCTCACTAGGTTTGTCGCTATCCCCTTACCCCAGTAATCCGGGTGAACACTTATGCCTATACTTGCAATCTGTCCATCATCATCCATACGCCATAAAGCTAAGAAGCCAGCTACACACCCGTTAATCTTTGCGACTAAAACGTCAACTCTGTTATTGCCCTGAAGATCGCTAAAGAATCTCTTATACTCTTCAATCTCCTTTTCAAGCTCCTCATCGGCATACTCAACAAGCCACTTTTTAACCAGCGGGTGGCGTTCGATATTAACGATTTCTTTGATCTCCTCGTCCCTTAGAGGGCTTATTTTAGCATTAATAATTTCAAGTTTCAAACCATCCCTCCAGGGACAAAAGAAGGAAATTTAGAAGCGATATTAAAACTTTGCTCTGAGAAGAACTTTAAAATGTCACCATAATTTATTTAAGTAGGATTAAATGAAGTTCAAACATATCCATTAATTTGTAAAAAAGAGCCTTGCCTAAGAAAAATAGTTGCTATATTATTTTCCCTCAGTTTTCTTCTAAGGATCCTATCGTTCGTCGCAACCATACAATTTTTCTCTTTTGCGATTCGCAGCAATACATCATCATATTTCTCTTCGGGTTTAACATCAACCTGTATAATTTTGCATTTCTTAGCTATTTCCATGGCGAGTAAGGCTTGTCTCTGAATTTTTTCAGAGCCCTTAGCTGACAACTTTTTAAGCTCCTCTATTGTTACTGAGAGAACTATTGGTTCAAATCGTCCAATTAAACCTTCGACTTCGCTGAAAATATCTATCTTAAATTGGATTGGGAGAAAAAGGAAATTCGTGTCGAATATAACTTTTCGCATTTATCTTACCTTACATCTGGAGAATAGATTTTTGAGAGTTTTGCAGCCAATTTTATGGCTTCAACTAAGCTCTTGTGGCTCGCTAACCCTTTCCAAGCAATATCATACGCTGTCCCGTGATCTACCGACGTTCTTATAAACGGGAGACCAAGAGTTACAGCAACTGTGCCATAAAAATCTAGGGTCTTTGCAGCAATATGCCCCTGATCATGGTAAAGCGATAATACAGCGTCATATTTTCGTTCTAGCGCCTGATGAAAGACGCTGTCGGCTGGAACCGGGCCGACAACATTTAAACCCATGCTTTGAAGATCCTTTACCGCCGGAGCTATCTCCCTGATTTCCTCGCTGCCGATTAAGCCCTCGTCGCCAGCATGAGGATTTAACGCGGCCACAGCTATCTTCGGGTTGTCTACTCCAAGCTGATGAAGTGCCTCCTTAATTTTCAAAGTCATGCCGATTATCTTCTCCTTTTTAACCGCCTTCACAGCCTCAATTAACGGCACATGCCTAGTTAGAAAAAAGATACGCATACCCTTAACCCAAAACATTGTCAAGGGTTCTTCAACTCCGCATAAAGCCGCTAGGATCTCTGTGTGCCCGACATGCTTGCTGCCCGCCATATTTATAGCCTTTTTATTTATTGGCGCAGTAGATATCGCGGAAACTTCTCGCCTTAAAGCGTATTCCACCGCTTTCTCGATATACTGTATTGAAGCTCGCCCCGATACCGCGGAGGCTTCTCCAATAGGCAGATTCCTCAGATCTACGTTACTAAGATTAACAAGATCGATTAAGCCTCTTTCGCCTCTAGCCTCTCTCGGGGAATCTATAATTCTAAAATCAATATTTAGCCCTAAACGTTCACTAACCCCTTTTAGTATAGACATGTCGCCTATAAGAACGGGTTTACATACTTTGAGCACACTGGGTTCAAGCGAAGCCTTTACAGAGATTTCAGGACCTATGCCCGCTGGGTCTCCAATGGTTACTCCGATGATTGGTCTCGCCGACCTATTCACGCTGTCAACCTCTAGGGGAAAATGAATGATTAGCTAAATGTCCCTTCTGCCAATCCAATCGCGCTTCTTCTTAAGATAGACCAAGTAGGTTTGGTAGGAGACTTCTGGCGGAACTCTGTGGTCGACTGTTGGTATATATCCGCCCTCCTTAAGTAGGGGCGTGAGCCTCTCAAGCTCTTTCTCTATTCCTTTTTCGCCGCTCATTAAAGCGAACTTATTTACGCCACCCATGAGGAGGAGCTTATCACCATGTTCCTCTCTAAGCCTATAAACATCGGTGTAACGGGCTTCAAGCGGAAACATGCAATTTATACCCGCTTTAAGCCATCCTGGCACAAGCAGACTTATGTCGCCATCGGAATCAAGAATATTTACGTGAACACCATACTCTTTTAGAACCTCAGTAACCTTTCTATACCTTGGAACCATAAACTCCTCAAAATGCTTAACTGAGAGTAGGGGTCCGCGGCTATAGCACATGTCCTCCCACCATGTTGCGAAGTCGACTTTAACATCCCTAAGGGCCCTGCGGATTATCTTGATCCATAGATTAACGAGGGTATCCATCATCTCAGCG
This sequence comes from Candidatus Bathyarchaeia archaeon, assembly GCA_038882715.1. Lineage (NCBI taxonomy): Archaea > Thermoproteati > Candidatus Bathyarchaeota > Bathyarchaeia (SeqCode) > Bathyarchaeia archaeon. Next base: position 41,484 of record JAVZNR010000005.1, on the reverse strand, counting down.
ACCCAATCTGGGTCTCTATAAAATGCTATTGATATTCTCTCAACGCCCATCCAGTTCCTCAGCCAACCGTAGAGGCTCCCAACATTAATACCTAACGGGTAATCCCGCTCCCTATAGCTCTCAACAACCTCATCCCAATTTAATGGGAAGCGGCCGGGTGTATCAGGGTCAAAGAAAGGTCTCAGCTTTTCCCAGTCATCTCTATTTTTCAGTGGATGGCGAATGTAATGTGGGACAGAGGAAGAGGCGGTGGTCTTAATATATATGCCACCCATACCATCGTCAACTATGGCCCTATCCTTCTCTTCTTTTATTATCCTTTCCGGAAGCGTTGGCCATAGGCCGGTTCTAACGGGTAGCATCTCAATGCAGTCCCATCCCTCAAGCCCTAAGTAAAGCTCTATATCCCTGTTGGTCTTCTTTTCTACGGGCAGTCCCTCCTTATGCCATCTGTCGATTGTTTCAGTCCAGTAACCAAACTCGTAATCCGGAGCTCTATCAACATCCTTAAACTCAAATGTTCGGAGAAACCTCTCTCTATGATTCAAGGATTAACCCTCCAAATTCGGTTATGGTTAAGGAAGTAATAAAACCTTTTATAATATAGGTCTTTTCCCAACGACGCCAGCGTTTCTTTCAAGAGCAAAAGAAATTTTTAGGAGCGTCTCTTCGCGGAGCGGCCTGCTAATAACCTGTAAACCTATAGGCAAATTACCTTCAAACCCACATGGTATAGATATGGCTGGATAACCCGTTAAGTTAGCTGGAACAGTTAGCACATCACACATGTATAAAGTTAATGGATCCTGTATTTTCTCACCTATGTTGAACGGTGGCAGCGGCATCGTTGGCCCGATTAACGCATCAAATTTTTTGAGGGCTGCTTCAAACTCCCTTCGGATTATGGTTCTAATTTTAAGCGCCTTAAGATAGTATTGCTCGTAATAGCCCGCCGATAAAGCGTAGGTTCCAAGCATTATTCGCCTCTTAACTTCAGCCCCGAACCCCATACTTCTATTCTTAGCATAAATCTTAGACCAGTCAGCATCGTCATGTTCAACCCTAAATCCATATCTTAATCCATCAAATCTAGCTAGGTTAGAGCTCGCCTCAGACATAGCGATAATATAGTAGGAGGCCAACGCGTACTCTAAGCTTGGCAAAGAGAGCTCCTCATATACGGTGCCTAAATCCTCAAGCAGATGGATGGATCTCCACACATGTTTTTTCACGGAGTCTTCAACCCCTTCGCCGAAAAACTCTTTGATTAATCCAAGTTTTAAGCCCCTTACATCATCCGTAATATTGCTGAGATACTGCTCTAAGGGAACGTTCAGCGACGTGCTGTCTCTCGGATCGTATCCGCCTATCACTGATAGAAGCAGCGCGCAGTCAAGGGTGTTTTTCGCCAGCGGGCCTATCTGCTCTAAACTATTGGCGTAGGCTATCAGCCCATAGCGGCTTACTAAACCGTACGTGGGTTTTAGCCCTATAACTGAGCAGTAGCTGGCGGGGCATCTTATTGAGCCACCGGTATCAGAACCTAAGGCCAATGTGGCCTCATCGGATATTAGGGCTGCCGCGCTCCCACCGGAAGAACCGCCCGGAACCTTAGTTAAATCCCAAGGGTTTCTAGTGGGCCCAAAGTAGCTGGTTTCTGTGGTTGAGCCCATCGCGAACTCATCCATGTTCGTCTTGCCGATTATTATGGCGTCTTCACGTTTAAGCCTCTCAACAACGGTGGCATCGTAAGGCGGCACAAAATTCTCAAGCATTCGTGAGGCGCATGTTGTTCGGACCCCGAGCGTGCATATGTTGTCCTTTACCGCTATGGTTACGCCAGCTAGCTTGCCAATCTTCTCTCCTCTACTTATCCTTTTATCAATATCTTTGGCTTTCTCTAATGCCTCATTGATTGTGACCGATATGAAGGCATTTATTTTGCTGTCGACTTCTGAGATCCTCTCAGCTATTGAGTTGACGTATTCTTCTGCCGTGGTCTCCTGCCTTTTTATTCGCTCAACAACATCTATTGCTAATAGCTCACGCAGTCTCGTAGGAAGCCACTCTCCGCTTAAAGAGCCTAAATGATTCTAGGCGATTTAAAGAAGTTTTCTTCCCTTCTCGGAGCATTCTTTAAAACGCTTTCTTTAGGTAATGGTTCCTCAGCCTCATCCTTGCGAAAAACGTTTACTAAGTCAAAAACGTGGTAGGTGGGCGGTATACCCTTAGTATCAACACTATCAATTTTTTCAAAAAACTCAAGAATCCTGTTAAATTGCTCGGTGAAAAGATTCTTTTCTTCCTCGGTTAACTCTATATGCGCGAGCTCAGCTATATGTTCAACCTGGTCTTTAGATATGCGCGCTCCCCTCATCGTCAAGACCTCTAACTTTACTTCAAGGCATTTTTATACGCATTAAATAGGCGTTTTCCCCATCGGCATAGTATCCTCTAATAACTTTCTCAATCTTAAAGCCAACCTTCTTATATAGGTTTATTGCCGGCGTATTGCTGACCCGAACCTCCAAATAGCATTCCTTTATGCCATAATAGTTCATCATTGATTGAAGGGCTTCTTTGAGTAGGGTTTCGCCAATCCCTTTCCGCCTATGTTCCGGTAAAACAGCTATCGATATAATGTGTCCTTTCTTAGCTAAGCCGAAACCGGAAAAACCGCTTTCGATGCGGCACATTATGTAGCCGACAACCTGATCGTCTTTCTCCGCAACTATGAAGGTTTCTGGAAAACTCTTATATAAGTCGATAAAGAAGTGAGTTGAATAATTTTCCGGAAGGCAAGTCCGATTTATATACATCACTTGATCTAAGTCTTCTAGCCTAAATTTCCTTATCGTGTACGTGTTCTTCACCTCAATTAGCAAAATCAATTAGTTAAATTACCATCTAAAAATTGTTTCTCCTTCTAAGCCGGTTTAGGTTCCATTTCTTTCACAACAGGAATAACCAGGTTTCCATGTAAGATAACTGAAACATTGAGTTTTCTCTCAAACTTATTTGAAGCATGCTTTAGGGCTTCATTCGCCACTCTAAATATTTTTAGCCTCGGCACTTTATTAGCATAGTGATCCGGTATAGCTGAAACCATTAGTACATTAGCCTTCCTTAAAGCCCTCATAAACCGATAAGCTATAAAACCGCTCACACTAAACTTTTTTCTCAAATCCTTCTCCAAGGATTCCACGTCATCTCTCAACTTCTCTATTATCTTCTGTATTTCAGCATCTCCATATCCCTCGGAGCATTCAGCAACAAGTATGATAACACCATTTCTCTTGGTGACTTTAAGAGCATTTTCTAGGCAACCACAAGCGCTAAAAATGCTTCTGTCAAACCGTAAACCCCCCGGGCTAACAACAGTTATATCGGCTAGCTCTTCTACTTGAACCTTAAAGAGCGAGTCAACGAGCTTAATGCATTCAAGTGTTGTTTCCTCAAAATTCCCTGCAAAGAAGCCAACAGCGTCCCCCCTCACATTTCTAACAACCTCTATACTGAAGTCAACACTTATTGCCCGTGAAAAACCAGCAATCCTTCTAAATATTGTTTCCCCAGCATCCTCAGCGATGAGGGCTGGCGCCAAAATATCCTCAACAGTTTCCATGTTAGATAACCCCAAGGCGACCCCGCATCCACCATAATTATAAAGTGTGTAGGGGTTGGGTTCGAAAACGCTCCCAATTATTTTAATGGATGATTCAGCGAAGTCCCTGTTCAAGTAAGCTTTTATTTCACCTTCTGCCTCCCCAACGTAAACGCTATCGCTCGCGTAATGATCATGCACCTTAACCTCTACCCCGAGGGCGGAGAACTCATCCCTGATCTGACCGAGCACGCTGGGTTCTTTCGGGGTAAAAGGATTGTAGGCGAGAATAACTGTTAAATCGTCGCTTTTCAGCCCAGATTGGGAGAGTTCACCCATTATTGAAGAGACCGTTAACTTAGACAACGATAAATCCGGCATATTTAAGACCAGCGCCACCTTGTCGCCAGGCTTAACAATGCCTGATAATCTCTTGGATCCAATAGGGTTTCTGAGGGCTCTCTCCACCTCTTCCTCCAATTTTTCTAAGCCATCTTTCTCCTGCGCCCTAACGATGCTGCGTAGATTCTCGGCGGGAACCCTAACGCATACTTCTGTTGCGCCGTAAGGGAGCCAAACGTCAACCAAGGGTTTATCCCTTCCAAGCCCGCTGACGCATGCCCGGACTATGCTGCCCAGATGACCATGCTATGGAAGACCAGCATCCAGTTTGCCAGCCATACCCCAAAACCTTTCAACAATCCTCTCTAATCCTTCAGGCTTCCTCTCCTCTAGCCACAGGCTCACGTAAATATTTGATAAAGTGATGAAGTCTGAGACCTTTGCTTCTCCTTCAAGAATTTTTATCCCGAGAGCCAGCAGTTCTCTTATGAAACCTAAGTCTTTAGGCAGCCGAATGCCCTTAATCTCCTCAAGCATCTTCTTCCATTCCGCAAGGATCCTCTTTTGCTCATCTTCTGGAAGCCTCCTATACCAATAGTCTCTAAATATGACGTGTTTTATGACGTCTGAAAATTCTCTTTTTCCAAAAAGGATTCTGGATCTAAGGATTTCATCGTTCTCGCCACTGATTGCAAGCCATTTTCTCTCCCAGTTTCCATGCCCCTCGGCGAGCTCCATCGCAGCTAAGATTAGCGGATCTAGAAGCGAGAATAAACATTCCTCTCTATCATCGCCCCAAGCTGTCACTAGGAAGCCTTCTATATTCTCTTCCGCCGCCGCCAAGAGAAAGTTTCTTAAGTTTTCTATGGCTGAATCAAAGTTCGGATAGTATCTGTTCCAATTAGAGAGACCGGGGCAAACTATCTGCCTCAGATTTCGGTCCTTAAAGATCTTTATCTTGTTTTTAAAATATTCTATTGAACTTGGACTATAATCCCAGTTGGCTATAAGTGATTTCCCCCATATGTCGCTCTTCAGGATTTCACTCCACTTCTCCGCTTCTTCTCTGAGATACATGCCTGAGATCATGTCGCCCCATAAAACCGGCTCTTTACCTCTCCTCAAAACCCTACTAATCATTTCTTTATGGTGTACTTCATATAGCCGCGGCCCCTCGAAGACCCATGTTCTATTAAGGCTTCTTCCTCTTCCAAGAGCCCATGTTTCGTCTCCGCCCACATGGATGTATCTGGCTGATGGGAAATAATCGATAGCTTCCTCGAGAAGCCTATAGGCGAATTCCCTGGCCTCATCATTGCTTAGGTCTAAGCAGCCTTCTCCAGGATTATGCCATTCACTAAATTTTCGGAATTCAGGTAACGAAAGAATGTTTTCCATATGGCCGGAAAGTTCAAGCGATGGGAAAACCTCTATGCCCAGTTTGTCGCCGTAATCTATGATCTCCTTCAATTCCTCTTCAGTTAGCCTACCTCTATGTGCGCCTATTTGCGGGTAGCTTCTCCATGGAAATAAATCTTCAAAATATATGGCGAAGTAGTTGTATTTGAGCAAGAATAGAAGGCGCAGTATCCTCTTAAATGTTTCAACTTTTGGAACCCCTCCCCTAGCTATGTCCAGATGATAACCCCTAAACTTAAACTTGAAAGACTCTTCTGCCTCAATTTCAGGTAAATAGCCCTTTCCCTGAATGATTAATTGTATGAGCGTTGCGTAGCATATGTTTTGGGCACCACATATGGTGACCTTTCCCTCCTCAATCTTTAGTTTGCTCTCCTCATCTACTCCCTCAACTGTAGAGATGACCCAATCGCCCTCAGGGACAGCGAACTCGGCTTTAAGGAAGCTTGGGAAACTTGAGAACCCGTTGAAGGCGAACCATTTTCCAGTGAACTTCAAGCGCTTTGGCTCAGGAACAATAAAAACTTCTCTATCTGCTTTCATAGAGGAATTCTATATTGTTATTGGAAAATAAAAGTTTCTAAAACTACTAAAGAGGCCTTAGATAGGCCCTTTTTACTCTTGAAACCTATCTACGGAAACTATTTCCGGGAGCGGTTTTCTCGAATCCGGCTCTCTAAAGCTCTCGTCTTTCGGATAGCCTATTGGAGTTACCGCTACAATGTTCCATTCTTCAGGCACATTTAAGATTCTTTTCAACTCATCGTTATTGAACGCTCCAATCCAGCATGTTCCCAAACCCTCTGCTCTCGCCGCTAAAATTAGATGGGTGAAGGCTATGGAGACATCGACGAGCATGCTGAGGTCGCCCATATATCCACCTCTATTGTAATGGATGTTGCGTCCACAAGCCACGATGACGACCGGGGCTTCAGCTATAAACATCTGTCCGCTACAGGCGGCCGCCACCTTCTTCTTAATCTCTTCATCTTTTACAACTATAAACTTCCATGGCTGACGGTTTGAGCCGGAAGGAGCTATTCTAGCGGAATCTAAAACCTTCATTAAAACATCATCTGGTATTGGATCGGGTTTATAGGATCTTATGCTTCTACGAGTCCTAATCACATCATAGAAATCCACTTTATGGTCCCTCCAACTAGGATACTTAACTTTCACAAAAGATAAATCCTTTACTCATCTATTACTAACTATCCTTCCCATACCTGACGGTATGAAGGCTTGGATCTCCTCCAATGGAATCTTCAGTATCTCTTCACGCTTTTCATGAGGAGCCATATCCGCCAGCATCCGCCTAACCTCATTAGCAAGTTTCCCGCTTGGCACACTGCCGGGGAGAATTTTCACATAAAGGTTTGTCTGCTTAGCTATGGCGCTGGTCGGCCCGCCAATAACCTTTAATCCATCGTCATCTTTAACACCTATAGACACCTCAAGCGGAACATTCCTAACGTAGTTTCTAGATCCATAAATCATGAAGGAGCCTCTTGGAAGATATTCTCCCGAAGGCGGACTTTTACTAACCTGTTCAGGCTTAACCCAATAAACGTCTATGGCGCTGATCTGCTCCCTCCACGCCCGCGAATAGGAAGCTGTGAATTGAGCCGCCTCATTGATCGTTATTTCTGTGGGCGTTTTGCCTTGGGTTTTAATGAGAGTGAATGGTGAGCCAGCTATATCCGCGTGAAAAACTACGTCGTAATCCTCCATATATTTTCGGATCAAAACCTCGTTTGTCGCCGCGTCCCTCCCACCTATAACGAGGAAGCCTTCAGAAGAAAAGAACCAGCGGAACTTCTCGAACCATTCTCTCTTCCTCTTAAGCGGTGGAGGCTTTAAGGCTTCTTCAATTCTCTTAACGGCTTTAACTTTAGCTTCCTCAATCTTTGCCACGGTCTGTTTAATAGCTTCCTCTAAGCCAATAATCTTGCTTTCAGCCTCCTTCGCCATATCATAATATCTTGCAGCGTTCTGCTGCGCCGACATTTTAAGATTTAAATCGAACATCTGCCCGTCTACCAACATTTGAAGAGTTAAAGTTTCAGGCTTCAGAGAAACAAAGTAAATTGAAGGCGAAATAAAGTTCTGTTTTTCTTCTAGTAGGATCCTCTCTATTTCTTCCCATCTCCTGCCCATCCTTTTTTCAGCCATAACCCTGTTTAACAAGGCGTCAACCTCGTAGAGATGGCTGTATATCGTGTCTCCGATTCGGCGATAGGTTTCGGCTTTATCCTTTAACTCCTGTAAATTCCTTTTTTGGCCCTCAAGTATTTTCTCCAATTTAACTATTTCCTGCCTAGCAGCATCCTCCGCCTGCTTAGCTTTTAACTTAACTGAAAACTCCGCGTAATATTCATCAAGGGCTTTATTGAAGGTTTCAACCTTCTGAACATGTAGATCAGAATACTTTTTTAGTGGGAATGGCGCAACATCAATCAGATCACCCTCTCTGCCGATAAATATGCATGGCTCATAGTCTCCCCGCTCAATACGAGTCATCAGACCTTTCACGCTGTGGAAAATAGCGTTTAAGTCGGTCTCGTCAAGCAGGGAGCATGTCTTGTTTTTATCGACTCCCGCCATGAGGAGAACCTCTTCGGCATAAAATCCACCTATATCCAGAATTCTTGTTAACCCTTTAACAACCTCTAGCTGACCAAGCTCCTTAATTTTGTTAAGATCCTTTAGGTTTAGATCTTTAGGGCTTATACCTCTTCTGGGAGGATACTTGAATGTTTCACCCCTCAGAATACTTCTATCCTTCATCCTCCGATAAGTCAAGGCGTGCAAAACTTTGTTTTCTGGGTCGACAAGTATGATGTTTCCTTTATCAAATAGTTCGACTATAAGACGATAGTTCTGGCCACCGCACTCAATGAAAACCTCAATTATCCTTTCGAAATCATATTGCGCAACCTCCTTAATTATGCCGTTCTCTAAATATTTTCTTAAAGCCATGCAGAAGCCCGGCGGCTTCTTAGGCTTCTCTAAATCATATGAAGTTAAATGAATTCTTCTACCAGCTTCAACCAAAAGCTGAAGAAGCTCGCCTTTCGGGTTACGAAGATTTAATAGTAAGATTTTATTATTTATCTGGTAAATCTTAGCGATTCGGGAGCCCTTGATGATCTTGTTGAGCTCCGCAGCTACGGCTGCTATATCGAAGCTATTCATCTGCTCCTTCAAATAATCACCAGAAGGTAGATGTTGAATGGAGCCTTTAAACGTTATCTATTGGATTAAGGTTGCCCTTGGAGCTTTAGTGGGAGCTTTATGTGTGCTTCTAAGAGTAAACAACATATTTAGTGGAATAATGCTATGCGTAGCAACTTATCTTGTGAGCGATAAAATATTAAGGCAGATATTTATCGCGAAAGTCAATAAACTATCAGATATCACTAAAACTGGTATAGGCATATATATTGCCTCGTGGATCTTCTTTTGGGTTCTTCTATACACCATAATGTATTCTCACTAGACACGATTATTTTTCTTTCAACCTCAGTTTTCTAAGCGCAAAAAGCATAAACTCTGATAATGCTGAGAAATATCCCCTATCATAATCAGAGTGAAGATAATCCATGGAGTTCTCCAAAAACTCACTATGATACCTTTTCAGAGCATCCGCATCGCTCAGATTAAGGTTATTTAAAAATGTGTTTTGATCATTCGACTTATACATTAATATAATGCCTTTAAGCGCCTGAATAAAGCCGGCGTCAAATTCGCCTTTAATATTATCCCTAAAATTCACCTCTATCTCCTGTAGAGTTTTTTCAGCCTCGGTTATCTTCCTATTAACTATAAGGTCAAATATGATATTTAGAGACTGATATGGAATAGGTGTTTTATTCCCAGCTAAACCTGTCTTCTTCAGCGACATCTTCTATACCATTCTCAGTTATTTTAAATAGGCATTCGCCTTCTGGAAGATGCGGGCTTGAGACTAGGCGCGCTATTCTTACAGGGCCTTTGGAGCTCTTCCTTAAGAAAACTCTTGTGTGGCTTGTGTGAGCAACTATGTGCCCACCTATAGGTCTTATCCCTTCGGAGAAGAAGGCTTCAGGACTTGACATAACTTGGTTGGTTACTAAAGCAACTGCGTTAAAAGCTCTCGCCAGCCTAATAAGCTTATGCATATGCTGATTCAGCTTCTGCTGTCTCAAAGCCAAGTTTTCCCGGCCAATATATTCGCTTCTAAAATGCGCTGTTAAAGAATCAACGACTATCAAGCGTATATTGTTCTCTTTTATTATTTTATCGGCGTTCTCGAGCAGAAACATCTGGTGGTCAGACGTATACGCTTCAGCCCAAATAATGTTCTTAACAACCTTCTGGGGATCTAATCCTCTAAACTTAGCCATCTGAACTATTCGCTCAGGCCTAAAAGTATTCTCAGTATCTATGTATAGGGCTCCTCCATCTAACCCTCCTTTCTCCGGAGGCAGTTGAACATTAACGCAAGCCTGATGAGCAATCTGACTTTTTCCAGATCCATATTCGCCGTAAAACTCTGTTATTGTTTGGGTTTCAAGTCCCCCTCCTAACAGCTCGTCTAGCTTTTTGCTCCCTGTCGTTAATCGGAGCACATTTTGCCGTCTTTTAAGGATCTCGTCTGCGCGTATAAATGACAGCGTTATGGAGGAGCGCGCCGCATTAATTATTTCAAAAGCCTTTTTATCGCTTATGCCAGCTTGCTCAAGTTCGCGTATTGTTGCCATGGCTAGAGACTCAACTGTGTTGAAGCCTAACTCACGCAGTTTCTCAGCCAACGATGGAGTTACGCCTGGAATCTCCTCAATAGTTAGATACCGTTTTCTCTCTAATTCGCTCTCATACATTCTTCTTCAATTATATTTTGTGGGAAAGAGGTATTTAAATTAGGAGATTAAGGGTTTATGGTGAACAGCTATGGTTAGCTGCTCATTAATTGAGGAGGTGGCTCTAAAGCTTTTGGAGCTCGCGGCCATAAGATTGCCGGATGACGTTAAGGAGGCTCTCCAGAAAGCTTATCACGAGGAGAAGAGCCCTCTTGGAAGACTACACCTTCAAAATATTCTTGAGAATATACGTTTGGCTGAGAGAGAAAATATACCTGTCTGCCAGGATACTGGAACGATCTCGTTTTACTTGAAGGCGGGTTCGAGATTTAGGGGTTTAGGTAAGGTTGAAAAGGCTTTGCGCAGCGCTGTGAGAAAAGCAACTTTAAGCATACCGCTTAGACCAAACGCTGTGGATTTTCTTTCAAATGTGAATTCGGGGGATAATACTGGAAGGTATCTTCCATATTTATGCTGGGAGATTTTCGAGGGAGACTGCCTTGAAATCACGGTGTTACTTAAGGGAGGGGGGTCAGAGAATGCTTGCGCATTAAAGATGATGAATCCAAGCGAAGGTTTAGATGGATTAAAAAAGTTTATTGTGAAGAGCGTCATAAAAGCCGGTGGGCTTCCGTGCCCGCCGACAATTATAGGTGTTGGTTTAGGCGGTGGGGCGGATATAGCCATGAGCCTTGCTAAAAAGGCTCTACTTAAACCATTGGATGAAAAGCCCGAAGACGAGAGGATAGCGAGTCTTGAGAAAGAGCTTCTTGAAACCGTAAATATGACTGGCATAGGGCCAATGGGTCTTGGCGGAAGCATAACGGCTCTAGCGGTGAAGATCGAATGCGCCCATCGGCACCCAGCATCATATCCAGTAGCGGTCGCTTTCCAGTGCTGGGCTGCGAGAAAAGCCGCCGCCCGAATTCTTTCGGACGGTGGAGTAGATTATTTAACTCACAAGGTTTAAAGGCAAATTTAAGCCCTAATAAAATGAAATATATAAGCTTTACAGTGAATTGGAAAGAACAGTAAAACGGCGGTTTCACATTTTCAGCGTAAAACATTTATTTATTTGATTCATAAAAACATTATGAGAAGGGGGTGGTGATTGGTTGAGCGTTAAAAACAAAATAGTTGAGGAACTAAAGTCCGGCGTAAAGACCGTTGAGGATCTTGTTAAAGCCACCAGGTCGAAGCCTGGTATAGTTAAGGGGCAGTTAACAAGGTTAATTAAGGAGGGGAAGGTTGAGAAGACGCCTGACGGAAAATATAAACTTAAGTAGACCTCTACATCTTCCTTCTATCTATTTTCCCTATAATTTTTGAGTTTAAGTATTCGCGTTTAATGTTCCTTTTTGAGAGTTTCATCTACCTATCATCTAGAGGCGGAAGATCCCGCGAAAAGCGAATCGGGCTATTGTCTAAATTATCTTTATCCCCTCTTACTAAGTTATTTGTGTGAGTCTTGGCATAGCATAGCCCATTGAAGTGTCCATTTCTAGCACGTGTATGTTTGTTCTGGGCTTTACGCCGTGGACTAGGACGGCTCCATGCTCCCGTGTGATCTTTAAGTGTATGTCCGCTGTCGCTGAGAGTATCTTAGCCAGCCTCGGGTAGCCGGGCTTAAGCAGCACTATGCCTAGACCATCAGTCTCCCTTACTCGCGTAGCGTAGGTTCTAATGGCTGAAATAGTCTCTCTAACCCCATAATCATCTATTAGAGTGTCCACGCCAATAACATGCAGTATTGGCTGGCTGGTGCTCTCTATTAGCTCCTGTTCACCCTTCATATATTTTGCATAATCCTCATCAATGCTCTTGCCTCCAAATGCTATAAGATATGGTTTGGACTTAAATCCGGGGTATTCTTTGACGCATATTCTTAGGAGCCTGTTCACCTCATCTATTGTTAAGCCATACTCCTCAACCCTTTCAAATATGAGGCTGGTGTCTACACCCCTAGATGGAACAATGATTACGCCTCTACCCTGAGTAATGAAGTTGCAGGCTGTTACGGCAGCAATTAAGTGGTATTGCAGCGTTGAGATCTGCTCACCTATATCGATCAAGACCGTCGAGCCCTTTAGGTAGCCCCCTCCAAGCATCTCGTCTAGGTCTGGTGAGCCTGTTGAGAAGTATTCTTCTGTATCTGGCTGAGGCTGAAATCTGGATGATTTCTTAATTGGCTTGGGTTTGAATGGTGGGAAAACTTTGAAGCCGTCTTTAAGCGTGAAGACTGCCTGAGTTTCAGCTATTGGTGTTCCCCTCATCTTAAGTAATTCTAGATCCCTTAGGAGCCTTCCATCTAGCCTAGTTCTCCTGAGCAGGATTATGCCGTCGGCGACAAACTCCTCTATGCCTAAACCAATCCTCTCTTCCCCATGCGGGGTCTCCACTATCAGTATTGTTGTGCAACCCATGAGCCTAGTAATCTTACTTAAAATCGTATGTAGAATAATTCTGGCTTCATGGGTCTCCTTAAATGCTTGAGCCAACGCTGAAAAGGAGTCTAATACTAGGCGCTTAGCTCCGATGTTACTCGCCTCTTTAAACATAGTCTCTAGAACTGTTTGGACAGCTTCTCCTCTAACGGTCAGCATGTCTAGGAAGCGGAATTTGCCTTCTTTTTCCAGCTTCTCAAAATCTAGGCCTAAACTGAGCATGTTCTTAAGGAAATTTTCTCGGTTCTCCGCAAAGCTAACGTATATGCCCTTCTCTTCACAATTAACTGCGCCATGGTAAAGGAATCTAGCTGAGAATATTGTTTTGCCTGTGCCGGGGTTCCCAGCTAAAACTATTAGGCTGCCTTTGGGGAAACCTCCATTTATAAGATCATCTAAGCCGCTTATGCCGCTTTGAGCTTTACCGGCGCAACCGGCGCCTTCAACATTCACTTTACGCACTTCTATATTTATGCGCTTCAGCTATTTTTCTCATAAAAGAGCGCACTTCTTCTATCGCCATCTGGTCGCCATCACGTATAATCTCTAGGAAGTGTTCTGGGCTCATGTTTAAACCATATTCCCTATTGATCCCCGCCACCAGAATATTGATTAGAACCCTAGCGCCTACGCCGAAGATCCGCTCCATCTCGCAATAGACGGCTTTGGGATCTTCCCAGAAAGCATTGAATGGGTCGCGACCTAAACCTTTATGTAGAAAGAATAACACTGCTTCACTAGCGGATTCTCCGAGACTAAAGCAGAGAATTCTCTTAGAAACGTCACGAAAGACCTCAACAGTAGAACACGCAGCACTGACGCCCAAAAGTTTTTCCACCTCTAAAATATCATACTCTCTCATAATGCTCCTCAAAATACTCATAATTTAGGCTGCTTTAAGTAAATTTTATGAATTAATAGTCCATATTTATAATCTTATATTTAAAATTCCATATGGAGATTTGATAGTTTCATTTACTTAAAAATTTTCCGCCAAACTCCTCAAAGCCAACTATATCTTCTAAGCTTTTACGTCTTCTAATTAAGTGGATCATCCCACCCTGAATGTCAAGTTTGTTACGCGGGTATCCTAGGGCAAGTAATGCAACCACCCGGTAATCGCTTGGTATTTTGAGCAGATCTCTAACCTTATCCTCATTAAAGCTGCCAACCCAGCATGTTCCAAGCCCCTCGGCTGTCGCAGCCAAAACCATGTTTTGCATAGCTATAGCGACGTCAACCATAAACCATTTTGGAGAAGCCCTCTGGTTTCCACAGCCAACGATGACGACAGGCGCCTCCTTTAGAAAGCCCGCGAAAGGCGCTTCGGCAAGCCGTCTTCTTTTCTCGGCATCGGTCACAACTATAAAGTGCCAAGGCTGAATATTCCCTGCGGAGGGCGCAAGCCTAGCTGCCTCTAAAATCTTCTTCAACATTTCCCTAGGGATAGGCATCGGTTCATAGGCTCTAACCGAACGCCTCTTCTGAATAGCCTCAAAAACATCCATGCACAGCACCAAACAGAAGATAATCGTTAAGACGAAGATTAATCCTTTGCTGAGGTAAAGATGACAGATTATGAAAACTTCTTGAGTCTTGGGTAATGAAGAAAGCCTTAACTGTCTCTAAAACTATGTCTGTATTAATGCATTGAAAAACATAAAGTTCTGGGGATTAAGTTGAAGGCACAATTCGAAATCACTATTTCGGGCAGATACCTGCATTTACCAGTTAAGGTGGGCGCCCAGCCGCTAAGGCTGAGATTGCTCTATATGAATAAAGTGGTGCGAGAGTTTGAGATGAAGTTCGCTTATAAAGAGCCTGATTTCTGGGTGTTCTGGGTGTTCTCGGATGTCAGCATTTATAGAGGTAGAAGAATTGTGGTTGAGATCGAGGATTCAAACTTTCCATATAATACCGCGGATCATATAATTCAAAGTGACCATTTAGATAACAGATTATACCCAAACCTATATAGGGAGCCATATCGCCCCCAATTTCACTTCACGTCCCGTCGCGGATGGATTAACGATCCTAATGGGCTCGTGTATTATGGAGGGGAGTACCATCTTTTCTATCAGCATAACCCGTATGGATGTAAATGGGGTGATATGCATTGGGGACATGCCGTTGCCACAGATCTACTTCACTGGAAAGAGCTGGGCGAAGCTCTCGAACCCGATGAGATGGGAACAATATGGTCTGGCTCAGCTGTAGTAGACTGGAAGAATACGGCAGGCTTCCAAACATGCGACAAGCCTCCCCTAGTGCTTATCTACACGTCAGCCGGAGATACCTCGCCTCTGTCTAGAGGGAAGCCCTTTACGATATCTATAGCATATAGCAATGATTCGGGCAGAACATGGACAAAATATGAGAAGAACCCTGTGTTGCCTAATATTGTTGGGCAGAATCGTGATCCGAAAGTGTTTTGGCATGAACCATCTCAACAATGGGTAATGGTGCTTTACCTAGACAAAAACGATTATGGACTATTTTCTTCACCGAACCTTAAGGAATGGGAGGAACTATGCAGAATAACTATCCCTGAAGCCAGCGAATGCCCCGACATGTTTGAACTGCCAATCAATGGAGATCGATGGAGCAGTAAATGGGTCTTCTGGGTTGCTGATGGACGATATGTTTTAGGCTCATTTAATGGAGAGAAATTTGAGCGAGAGACAGAGCCGCAGAGACTATCTTGGGGAGACAGCTACGCCGCCCAAACTTGGAACGATATACCGCCTGAAGATGGGCGGAGGCTCCAAATAGCATGGTTAAAGATTAAAAATGGGGCGCCAAACATGCCTTTCAGTCAACAAATGACCTTTCCGTGCGCGCTTACGCTCCATAAAACAAGGGGTGGGCTACGCTTATTTGGAGAACCAGTTAAAGAGATTCAGAAACTACATGGTAGAAGACTAGTTAAAGAGAACTTTTATCTTTCAGGTAGAATGGATTTGACAAAAGGATTGAGCAGCGACCTTCTTGACGTACGAGTAGAATTCCAAATTGAGGCCGGATCGGAGTTCGGTCTTATTATACGAGGGATACCGGTTACGTATAATGTTATGTCAGAAAGAATTACTTGTCTAAATAGGAGCGCACCCCTCAAGCCTAATGACGGGAAGATTCGACTACAGGTTCTTGTGGACAAAACATCCATAGAGGTATTCGGCAATGATGGGGCAATAATACTTTCGGTTGGAGCCATCTTCGATAGTTCTGATAGGTTGCTGGAAGCTTACAGTAGAGGCGGAAAAACCAAGGTTAAGCTTCTAGAGATATACGAACTCAGCTCTGTATGGCGAGAACAAGACGCTGATTAATCTAAAGGATTATGAGGTGCCAAAATCACTTTTGTACTGTTATTTCTAATACTTGGTTATTACGTTTTACAGTTGTTTTATTCATGTTTGGAGGATCTATTGGAAGCTTAAACCTTTGGCCCTTATTAACCCATATCTCCACGTAATCTTCACAGGGATGAAACTCGATTTCCTGTCCTCCGAATGAGAAGCGCATGAGGATCTTCACTTGTTTTTCATCTTCAAAAACATCTACTAGGGGTTCCTCCCATTTATCACAGTCTCCGTAAACCTCAACTGTATACTTTTTCTTTAACATACTTTCGATAGGTTCGGGCTTTATTTGCGGTTCTTCATCCTCAATTATCTTTTTAACCAAAACTGAGCAGAAAACGTTTATATTCGATAACGCCTCCTCAAAACTATTGCCCATAAATTGTTTCCCTCAATTAATACTTTATTTACTGCATATATTTTTCCTTTTCTAAGTTAAGTTTAACGCATAAGAAGAACATGCATGTTTTAAGAGCCTTCAGCTGTGAGTTTAAGGTTATCTACGCATGTCTTAATTGCTTGGATGAGTAACCATGCATAAGAGGGCATGTGCCAGCGTCTATCTTAACTCAAATCTTGATGGTTTAGGTTGCACTAAAACATGCTTGACTATCTCAACTATGCCCTCAATATGCTTACTGTGCTCCAGCAACGCCTTATTTATCGCTATATCGGCGCTTATCCCTCCGACGTTCGCTATATTGGCTAAACCTGAAACTATGGCCCTCAAGTATGGTATCTCTGGCAGCTCATGCATCAGTCTCTCAGCTCCATCTTTAAGAGATCTTTTCATCTCAAGCACGCTGTTAGCGAGCTTAATATCGCCCGTAAAGATGCAGTCAATAGCCCTCTGGAAAACAGTCTGAACCGCCTCACCCAACTCATAAATCTTCTTTATCATGTCTTCGCTTATCCTATTTCTATATGTTTTGAGGGCCAGCACCTTTTTCGCTATATCCTCAGAGTAATCGCCTATTAACTCTAAAGACTGGAATATTAAGCGTAAAGCCGGTATAAGAATTATATCCGTTATACCCATTTGCTCGGCTAAAGCAGGTTTTCTCTGCACATAGAGAAGTAAACGAGTAGCCAAGTAGTAAATTGTGTCAGCTTCTTCTTCACGCTCAATAGCCTCCTTAGCTAAAGCCTCATTATTCTCTAAGAGCGCTTGCATAGCCTCAGAAAGTATTGTCGAAACAACAAGGGTTAATCTTCTAGCCAACATGTCTATCTTAAATCTCGTTGGGTCTAATGAGCACTGCAGCAATACGCTGTTCGATGTTTCCTCAAGTATGCCTAAGCCAATAAGCTTACGTACGATCCTCCGGACTTCATCTATGTGTTCTTTCTCTATACGGTTTGGTGATACGATTCTGATGACGTTTCGCCCAAGAATATAGCCGCCAACGATTATCCTCTCAAGCATACCATGCTCATCGCAGGCATCAGCGTTAATCACGTATTCTTCCTCAACTTCTTCTTGGCGCATGGACTGGCTTGGAACTATCCTCAATGCTCCATCTTTCTCCGGCAAAATGAAGACTAAATCGCCGGGTTTAATGTTATTCTCCTTTATCCATTTATTTGGAAGCGAAACTGTTATTGTTGAGCGGCCAACCTTCTGTAGCTTTCTACTCTCCAACCCAGCTCACCCGGAATATACGATATTTACCAATCATTATTTTATTTGCATTAAATATATATCTTTCGCTTGCATTATATATCACTCAAGTGTAGTGGAGGCGTAGTATATGCCAAAATGGAAGACCGTGAGTATAAGGCAAGAATTAATAGATGAGGTTGAAAAGGCCGTTAAAACTGGAAAGTATAGAAGTATATCGGAGTTCGTTTCAGAGGCTATAAGATTACGCCTTGAAGAAATAATGCGCACCAGAGGGGTCCCAGCGGAGAAAAGAAAGGAGGTCCTAGCGACCATTAAAGAACAGTTGCTATACACTCCGAAGCATACATGGGCTCAAATAACTCCTGAAGGAAATATACGCGTCGGGCTATCTGATTACGCTGCTAGGCACTTGAAAGGCATAGCCCACGTTATGACTGAGCCGGCTGGAAAAGAGGTTAATAAAATGGAGCCGATAGGTGTCGTTGAAACATGGATGTTCATGTTCGATATCTATGCGCCAGTTAGCGGCAAAATAGTTAAGGTTAACGAGGACTTAAAGAACGAACCACATCTAATAAACGAAGACCCGTATGGCAAGGGCTGGATTCTTGAAATCAAACCCAAGAACTCCGTGATTCTTGAGGAGGAATTGAACGATTTATTGGGCGCCAGAGAATATAATAAGTGGGTAAATAAGCTAGAGGGTAGGCTGCGCGAGTAAAAGAAAAGCCGGAGAAACTTTACATTATCCGGCTATTTCCCCTAATCTTTATTTTTATTATTTTGAAGCTCTTTATAGCAGGAGAAAATGTTGGTACTGGATTTAAATGTAGGTGTAAGTCTCTGCTTAATCGCTATGGGCTTTCTCGTAGGGATTCTATCCGGTTTCTTCGGTTTCGGCGGCGGCTTCATTCTCACACCGTTTCTAATTAGCCTAGGTTTTCCAGCCAGCACGGCTGTCGGGACAAGCGTTACCGAGATATTTATGTCATCTATTGTTGCATCGTTAAGGCATAAGCGCTTAGGCAACGTGGAGGTGAAAATAGGCTTAATTATTGCTCTTTCCTCAGTTCTCGGAACAGAAATTGGGGCGCAATCAATTGAGCAACTTAAGAGGATCAACACGCAGTTCATGAATTTCGCGGTGAGTCTGGCTTATATCCTAATTTTAATTCTAATCTCCACATACATGGTTTATGAGGGCTTAAACCCTGGTCGGGAAAAGAGTCCCGAAAAGAAGCCTTTATGGTTTAGGATTCATAAGCTTAAAATCCCGCCGCTGATCACGACGTCGCAGCCTGATGCAAAGCCAATATCAGTATGGATGGTGGCAGCGATCGGCTTTATTGGCGGTTTATCAGCTGGTTTTCTAGGCGCTGGTGGAGGTTTTATACTGGTTCCGCTGCTAATCTATATAGTTGGCTGTAAGCCGTCGGTTGCCGCTGGAACATGCATTTTCGGAGTACTGGTGAGCTGCGCGTACGCGTCTTTAACTCATACGCTCAAGGGGAACGTTGATTTTATATTGGCAATTCTAATCTTTGTCGGTTCCTCGATCGGTGTGCAGATCGGCTCTTCAGCGACCAGACGAGTAAAGGAGGCTAGCTTTAAATTAACATTTGGCTTATGTTTAGGCTTCATTTCTTTAAGCGTCATAATGAAACTGGTTTCCAGTTTATATGGAGTATTTATCCTCGCTATCTTATCACAGATAACTATATTTTTAGCGGTTTTCATCATAGCTTCTTCCATAATTTTGCTTTCTGTACGCGGGGCTCCAAAATCTTGAAGTAAGTATTATATAAGCGCGTGAAAATAAATTAAATGTTAAAGTTCCTAGAAATCGTATTTGAGGGAGAAACGGCATGGTTAGTGAAAATGTCTCTGAGGTTTTATCTAAATGGTTGTCCTCATTGTTCCCAACAAGCATTGTTCGCTCTGAGGAGGATAGAATTGAAGTCTACGAGATTGAGGACGGATATAGCATAGGGTATAGGATGGCGTACTGTGTAATGACCAGATGTGGTTTTGAGTTATCTGATTGTTATAGAAATCTGGGTCAATGTATAGTTCATTGCGTTGAAAACGGGTTTGTACCGACGTATATCGCGGTTCCAGAAGATTATCCATATTTAAGGAAACTGGAGAAAATTTTGAGCGTTATAAATTTACCTATAGGTTTAATCGCCATAAGCCCGGATGGTCAAGTTAAGGTTGCCGTTAAACCTCACGTTCCATGATCTACTGAATCCTAGCACTTAAATCAATTTTAAAGTAATCTTAATGAGTAAACCCTTAAATACTCCCCGTCATACCTCATTTAAGAAAGAGAAAGCGTTTAGAAAACAATTATTCGGGGCGGTAAACCCTTTGTTAAAGGAAGATAGGCGCTTACAAATGCTTGAAAGAATTATAAAAGAGCATAACTATCAGAAAAGCGCCCTTCTTGAAGTTCTGCATGCGGCACATGAGCTTTATGGATACTTCGATAAACCTCTTCTAACATATATAGCTGAGCGCCTGAACCTGCCGCCGAGCCATGTTTATGGCGTAGCATCATTTTATCACTTATTCAAGTTTAGGAAGCCCGGTGAGCATGTTATCTCAGCGTGCATGGGGACAGCATGCTACGTGAAGGGTGTTGAAGAGATAATAACGGCAATTGAGAGAGAATTTAATATTAAGCGCGGCGGTTCAAGTCCGGATGGACGGCTCTCACTTTTTGTTACGCGTTGCATTGGCGCATGCGCCATGGCCCCAAATATAACTATTGATAACGAAGTTGTTGGAAGAGCAACTAAAGAGGTTGTTTTGGATAAAATAAGAAAAGTTCTTGGGGGATAAGTGGTTTTGAAGCCAGAGGATATTTTGAGAATCGCTAGAGAGGAAGCCGAGAGACAGAGGTCTTATAGGTATAGGATAAACGTCTGCTGCTCCAGCGGATGCCTACCATTCGGCGCCCTACAAGTTCTTAAAGCGTTTGAGGAAGCTATTAAAGAGTTTGGGCTTCAGGGCGAATGCAGGGTTTCAAGAACCGGATGCGTGGGAACATGCTCAGTCGGCCCAGTAGTTTTAATTGAGCCCGGCGGCTACCTATATCAGAATGTTACGCCGGAGAATGCTAGGGAAATAGTGAAAAGCCACATAGTTTCCGGGAAACCTGTTAAAGAGCTGCTTTATGCGAATGAGGCCTTCTTTAAGAAGCAGCTTAGGCTTGTTCTAAGGAACGCTGGTAAAATAGACCCGCTTAAAATAGAGGATTATATAGCGGCTGGCGGATACTCCGCGCTTATAAAGTGCCTGACAAAGATGACACCAAAGGAAGTGATAGATGAGGTTATTGCAAGCGGATTAAGGGGGCGCGGAGGCGCGGGTTTTCCAACCGGGCAGAAATGGAATTTCGTGGCTAGAGAGAAAAATACTCCGAAATATGTTGTAGCGAACCTGGATGAGGGCGACCCGGGAGTATTCGCTAACAGAACATTGGCTGAGGCGGATCCCCATGCTATAATTGAGGGTATGGCCATAGCCGCCTATGCTGTAGGCGCCGAAAAAGGCTACATTTATGTTAGAGCCGAATATCCGCTAGCGGTTCAGACTTTAAGGGAAGCCTTAAAACAAGCCAGGTCAATGAATCTTATGGGAAAGAATATTCTTGAAACGCAGTTCAGCTTCGATATTGAGTTAAGGTTGGGTGCAGGCGCATTCGTTGCCGGTGAGGAGACCGGTATACTTGCGTCTATTGAAGGGCGCAGAGCAATGCCTAGACCGCGTCCACCGTACCCAGCGACATCGGGATTGTGGGGTAAGCCAACACTCATACAGAATGTTGAGACCCTGGCGAACGTTCCGCTCATAATACTTAACGGTGGAAGCTGGTTTGCTAAGATTGGAACACCAAAATGTACTGGCACAAAATGCTTCTCGCTTACCGGTAAAGTGAACAACCCGGGGCTTATTGAGGTCCCGATGGGAATAACCCTTAGAGAGGTTGTTTTCGAGATAGGTGGTGGGGTTCCGTCTGGGCGGAGATTTAAGGCTGTTCTGGTCGGTGGGCCGTCAGGCGGATGCTTGCCTGAAAGCTTGCTTGATCTTTCGATTGATTATGAGTCTTTGACTAAAGCTGGGGCTATAATGGGTTCTGGCGGCATAGTCGTGATCGATGATGAGTCATGTATGGTTGATACAGCATGGTTCTTCACGGACTTCTGCGTTGATGAATCGTGTGGTAAATGTGTTCCCTGTAGGGTTGGATTGCTGAAAATGAGGAATATTCTGGAGAGGATTATGAAGGGCGAGGGGCGCCTAGAGGACCTAGATATATTGAGCGAGCTGGGCGAGTATGTGAGGGATGTGAGCCTATGCGGTTTAGGACAAACAGCCCCGAACCCGGTCTTAACAACCTTACGCTATTTTAGGGATGAATACATTACCCATATATTTGATAAGAGGTGTCCGGCTGGAAAATGTTTTAGGTCCCAAGTATCTATGAAGGAGGCTCCATGAGATGAGTGGTGCTGGAACAGTTAAATTGAAGATCAATGGTGTTGAGGTTACTGCCTACGAGGGAGAAACAATTCTTGAAGCTGCTAAGAGGGCTGGGATAAGAATTCCAACGTTATGCTATCTAGATGGGTTAAGTAATTATGGTAGTTGCCGCCTATGCATAGTTGAAATTAAGGGTTCGCCTAAACTCTTCCCATCCTGCACAACCCCTGTCAGCAACGGTATGGAGGTCATTACAGACTCTGAGAGGCTGAGGAAATATAGGAAGATGACGGTAGAGCTTCTGCTTTCAGAGAAGCCTCATGTATGCGCCGTCTGCGTCGCTAATGGTAATTGTGAATTGCAGGATTTGGCGAAAGAGTTTGGCGTCGATCACTTGAGGTTCGATCGCGAGTGGACTAGGCAAAAAATAGATTTGACGCATGACTTTCTAGTTATAGACAATAATAGGTGCATTTTATGCACCCGCTGCGTTAGAGTATGCGATGAGATTGAGGGCGTCCATGTCTTAGACATAAAAGCTAGGGGTAAAGACTCGCAGATAATTGTGGATATGGATGAGGATTGGGGCTCGTCTAGATCATGCACATCGTGTCGTAAGTGTGCTAGAGTATGCCCTGTTGGAGCAATATACGTGAGGGACAAACCCATCTCGGAAACGAAGGACAAGGATATAGCCCAATTCATAATCTCAAGGAGGCGGAGATAGATGAGCCGAATCAATAAAGTTAATTTCGCAACGGTCTGGCTTAGCGGCTGCTCAGGGTGCCATATGTCATTTCTAGATCAAGATGAGCGCCTAATAGATCTTGCTGAAAAGATAAATCTTGTTTACAGCCCGCTTATGGATGTTAAGGATTTCCCAGAGAACGTTGATGTGACTATTGTTGAGGGAGCTGTTGGAAACGAGGAGCAGCTACACTTACTCAAGACTGTTAGGGAACACACAAAAATACTTATCGCCATAGGTGACTGCGCGGTAACCGGAAACGTGACCGCATTAAGAAATACCTTGGATAATGGCTCCGAAGAGATTATCCGCAGAGCTTACATAGAATTAACTGATGTTAACCCGCTGACCCCAAACGATGTCCCAAAATTGCTAAAGCGCGCATGCCCATTGAATGAAGTTGTTAAGGTCGATTATTTTATTCCGGGATGCCCGCCATCAGCAGACCTCATAAACTATGTTCTAACCGAAATATTGGCGGGTAGAGCGCCGAATATGGAGGGTAAAGCAAAATATGGTTGAGGAAAGAAGCAATCTGATTGAGATAAAGCCAGTCACTAGGATCGAAGGACACGCTAAGGTGACAATCCACCTATCCGACGATGGAAGCGTTAGAGAGGCTAGACTGCACGTAACGGATTTCCGCGGCTTCGAAAAATTCTGCGAGGGGCGTCCCTTCTATGAGATGCCGAGCATAATGTCTAGGACATGCGGGATATGCCCTGTAAGCCATCTTCTAGCGTCCGTGAAGGCATGCGACGATATATTGGCTGTAAGCATACCTAGAGCCGCTGAGCTTCTAAGGCGCTTAATGCATATGGGGCAGATAATCCAGTCGCATGCGCTGAGCTTCTTTTTCCTCTCTTCGCCGGATTTCCTTTTAGGCATGGATTCTGAGCCATCAAAAAGAAATATTTTCGGATTGATGGAAAGGTATCCGGAGATAGCTAAGCAGGGAATAAAGCTCAGAGCCTTTGGGCAAAAGATAATTGAGTATTTGGCTGGCAAAAGGATACATTCAAGCGACTGGATTGTTCCGGGAGGCGTTGCGGCGCCGCTCTCAAAGGATAAGTCGGAGAGAATCATGAGCGAATATGATGACGCCCTAAAAATAACTCTCGAAAATCTATCCAGATTTAGAGAGATTTTAGAAAAGATGAGCGACGAGATCAAGGGCTTTGGAGACTTCCCAACATATTATATGGGGTTAGTGACGCGGAAAGGCGAATTGGAACATTACGATGGACTAATAAGAATCGTTGATGATAAAGGGCAAATAATTAGCGATCATCTTGACCCAAAAAGATATTGTGAGTATATTGGGGAGGCTGTTGAACCCTGGTCGTATATGAAGTTCCCATACTATAAGCCGCTGGGCTACCCGAAGGGAGTCTATAGGGTTGGGCCGCTGGCGAGACTTAATATTGTTTCACGATGTGGCACACCACTAGCAGACGAGGAACTGAAAGAATTTAAGAAGTGGGGTAAAAACGGCGTTGTCCAAAACACCATGCTATATCATTACGCGCGGTTAATTGAGATACTGTTCTGCATAGAGAAGGTTAGGGAAATCTTAGAGGATCCAGAAGCATATTCCGATAATATTTGGGCTAGGGCCTCCGTCAATAGGTACGAGGGTGTTGGGGTCGCTGAGGCCCCTAGGGGCACGCTTATACATCACTATAAGGTTAACAGGCACGGCTTAATAGAGTGGGCTAATCTCGTAATCGCGACTGAGCATAATAACCTCGCATACAACATGGCTATAACGCAGGTGGCAAAGAAATATGTAAGCGGAGGTAGATTAAGCGAAGGCCTACTGAATAGAGTTGAGGCGGTGATCCGCGCTTTCGACCCGTGTCTAAGCTGCGCTACGCACGCGTGGAGACCTATAGCCCTAGCAATCGAGGTATTTGATTCAGAGGGAAAAATGATACGTAGGCTAACAAGTTAAGAGATTTCCTCCAACTAAAGGCTGGAGATAAATTGGAGTATTAAATTAAAATTTGTGATTACGAGCCCACCCTTTCCCCCTCTCTAGATGCTCAAAGCATCATTTGTTGTTTGTGATTTTTCCCGGAGTTTTTCTCCTTTGTTGAAGGGTAACCCTTGCAGGCAAGTGGGTAAAATAATCTCTCAGCTTAAAGCTGAAAATAGAGGCTATCTGCATAAGCCTGGAAGCTTGGTTGCATCTTACGTTTGCAGGGAGCAAAATCCTTATTAATCTAATCAGTAACATTCAAGATGAGCTTCACTAGCTTGTAAAGTGAGCATTAAGACCGCTTTCTTTGCTTGTTGGTGGGCTTAAATTTAACGCTAAGGAGACTGGAAAACATATATGGGATATACTGCTGAGAAAACCACGATTCTTATGCAATATATAGGCTTAGCGATTTACATGAAGCGCTGTTGGAGAAAAGACTGAAAAATATCGTGGAGGTTATTTAGTTGAATCAGCGTAGCTATGAAAGTAATAGTTTGCTGCTGTTTTTTCTGATAGCCTTTGCCTGGTCTTGGTTCTTCTGGTTATTGCAAATTTGGGGTTTAAACCTTTATGTAGCGCCGTTTGGTCCATTTGTAGCCGCGTTTTTACTTACTTTCATGAATGAGGGAAAGGTGGGCGTTAAAGAATTATTTAAGAAGGGTTTTGATCCTAGAATTGACAAAATATGGTACGCTCCGATTTTCCTGTTAATGCCCGCTATCGCGGGCTTCTCCCTCTTTCTAGCATGGTTAAGCGAAGGAGCCATACCTGAATTGACGGCGCTATCTCAGCCTTGGCTGGTTCCATGGAACCTTGTTTACATATTTTTTCTCGGAGGGCCTCTTCAGGAAGAGTTCGGCTGGAGAGGTTATGCGCTCCCCCGTCTTCAAAGACATCGCTCGGCTCTCGTCTCAAGCGTAATGCTTGGAGTAATCTGGGCTTTCTGGCATCTACCCTTAAACTTCATGGCTCAGCCTCCGGGCCCTCAGTATGAGGCTGCTATCGGAATGCTTCTAGGCTCAATTATCACCATGGCTTTCATGTCGGTATTATTCACTTGGATCTACAACAATACTGGCGGCAGCGTTTTCGCCACCCTACTATTCCATACGATGGTGAACCTATCAACATACGTTGTGTTCCCGGTTTTTGAAACGCGAACTGGGCCATTATATTACCTAGTTCTAATAGTAGCCGTCGCCATGATTATCCTAGCGGTCTTCGGGACAAAAAGAATGGTTCGAGAGAAAAAGGATTTCCTAAAACTAAAAACCAGTGGTGCCGGCCATTTTGGATAAGCTTATCGTTTATTATTTCAGCTTAGTTCTATTAATCGGCAGCTTAACCTATGCCCCATGGATTTTAGCCTCATATGGTATGTTTCCATCTGATTTAGTTTTTGTTTTCGTGATCTTCGGCGGTTTCTCCCCAACGATCGCCGCGTTAATAGTGGCAGAACTTGAATCTGGGAGAAGAGGAACAAAATATTTGTTCGGCCAGTTCGGTCGTAGGGGCTTTTCAAAGATATGGTTTTCGGCGGCGGTTTTCATTCCCCTGGTTCTCGCAGCCTCTTCAATCCTGTTATGGTCCATAGCTGGAGAAACATGTATTCTAGACTTTACGAAGCTGGCCGAGTTTCCGCTGATTCTAATTACGAGCTTCCTGATGAATATGTGGGAGGAAATAGGGTGGAGAGGCTACGCTTTACCAGCACTGCAGAAGAAACATAACGCTGTTATTTCAAGCCTAATTATCGGAGTATTTTGGGCGGCGTGGCACTGGCCACACTTCGCGGTTAAAGACAGCATGATGGCTGTCAACTACCCTAATTTCCTCTGGTTCGCCATCTTCACGTCCCTATACTCGATCTCCTACACTTGGATTTACAACTCCACGCATGGTAGCTTGTTTACCGTATCACTATACCACGCATCCACAAACGCAGTAAACACCACGCTATTCACTAAGGAGAACATTTCCAGCCCTGTTTTCCCATTCTATTTTCTTACAGCCGCTATTTTTGTCTCTATTCTTGTTTCTGTCTTTAAATCAGACTTCCTACATCTCAAAACTGATACTTAACCACCCAAAAGCATACAGAATAGGCGAACCCAACATATTGCGTAGAAGGCATAATTAAAGGATTTTTATTCTCGATTACGGCTTTATCGGGGTCAGTTCTCTACAGTTTCCCTCCAAGCATTCTATCCTCAGCGTCAAAGTCTATTCGTAACTCGCAATGGGACAAAAAGCCAACAATCATACGAAATATTCTTAAGAAAAACCTTAGGGCTGCTTTCTTGGGCAAGTATCACTATTTATAATGTTATTGGAGCCGGGGACGGGATTCGAACCCATGTCAGCGGGTCTGCAGCCCGCCGCCTAGCCGCTCGGCCACCCCGGCTCATGTAGCCTGAGTTTCACACAAAAATTATTTTCTGATTTCTCTAGGATAATAATTTTTCTGATCATATTTTATGGTGCGCCAGCAATTGATGGCTCAAAAATTTTTCTGATAAAGTCTAGGAGGTATTCTATCTGGTTCGTTATTATTCCCGCCGCGAGCATTGTTAACCCTAAGAGTATGATTAGTAATGCGATTATTCGCTTCTCCTCAACCCTCATTTTCTCTTCCCTCTATATCATCTTCATTATTTGTGCATGTAGGACACCGCATATCTCAAATACTGCCTCTGGGTGGACGAAACCCCTCTCAATCGCTTTTTCAACTATGTTTCGTCCGCATAGGTTAACTATCGTTGACTTCTCAATTAATTCTAGAGCATTCTCCACGGTCGTCTTATAGCCGTTGTAAAACTCCTCTTTAACCTCGAAGACTATGCCGCCCTTCCTGAACGTCTTCCCAAGTATATCCGTGTCGCATACCGCTAGGAGAGTGTGCCTCCCCCACTTAGTAATTTTGACATATACTTCCAATATCCCTTCCTTCTCTTCAAGTTATATGCGCTTATATGCGTCTAACCGGCGACTTGGCCCCGCAAGCTTCGCACACCAAAAAATTAAACCTCTTTTCCTTAATAATTTTTGTATCAGGCCTCTTGCAAATCGGGCATATGACGAACTCCTCCATGTAGCGCCTAATAAGCCTATCAAAGTCCTCGTTTTCAAATCTTCCTTGGAAGACGGCTCTTGAGCCCTCGATCGCGCCTGAGGTCGCCATCTCCTTCGACAAGTATCTTAAGACGTGTACCGGATCCCTATTTAAAGTATCGCATATTTCCCTGAAGTTGTTTAGAAAAGTCCTTGAACCAAACGTTGCGGAGGAGGCTCTCGGCACCTCAAGCCTTTCACGCTTGAAGACCTCCGATGGAAGCTGCTTATACGCTTCATTCAGCATCTCTTCATACTCGTGGCTCATTTTTCTCAGCTCCTTCCTCCTCAATTAATCTATTTTTATGAGGAAGCCTAAAAATCTACCTAGAGACACAATAAAATTTATAATCGCGAGTGCTATCTTAAGATGGAATGAGTCTATGAAGAAGTTTGAAAACTTCAGCGAATGGTTTGATGAAATACTTTTCAACGCCGACATACTTGACAATAGGTATCCGGTCAAAGGCTTCGCCGTGTACAAAGCGTGGGGCTTCAAAATAATTAAAAATATAATTGAGATTCTTGAAAGGAAGCTCGATGAGACAGGACATGTTCCAATGCTTTTCCCAATCGTCATTCCTGAAGACGCCTTTGCTAAGGAGTCTGAGCATATTAAAGGCTTTAGTTCAGAGGTTTTCTGGGTTACACATGCGGGTGATAGGGAGCTCGATAAAAGGCTTCTTTTAAGACCAACTTCTGAGACAGCCATGTATCCTATGTTCGCTTTATGGATCAGATCTCACGCCGATCTGCCCCTCAAGGTTTACCAGAGCGTCGCAGTCTACAGATATGAAACCAAGGCCACTAGGCCCCTACTGAGAATGAGGGAGTTCCTCTGGAACGAGGCTCACACAGCGCATAAATCATGGGAGGAGGCTGAGAAGCAGGTTATGGAGGCGATAGAGATCTACAACTATGTCTTTAAGCGCTTAGGTTTAAGCTATCTTGTCTTAAAGAGGCCGGACTTCGACAAGTTTGCCGGCGCAGTTTACTCTATAGCGTTTGATGCTTGGAACCCTGATGGTAGAGTAAACCAGATAGGTACTGTACATAATCTCGGCGAGAACTTTGCTAAAGCATTCGAGATAACGTATGAGGATGTCGATGGCGTACATAAAAATGTTTTTCAGACATGCTACGGCTTCGGTTTAAGCCGCGTTGTAGCCGCCATAATAGCTCAGCACAGCGATGATCACGGTCTCATTCTTCCGCCAGATATTGCGCCGATACAGGTAGTTGTAGTTCCAATCCTGTATAAAGGGACTGCGCGTGAAGTAGACGCCTATGCGAAAGAAGTCTACGAGGTGATTAAGTCAGGCGGCATAAGGGTTCACTTAGATGTATCTGAAGATAAGACCCCCGGAGAGAAATACTATTATTGGGAGAAGTTCGGCGTACCAGTTAGAGTTGAGGTTGGGCCTAGAGATCAGAAAGAGAGGAAAGTTACACTCGTTAAAAGGGTTGACTTAAAGAGATCTGTTGTCGCCCTTGAGGACGCTGTCTCAGCTATAAGAAGCCTCTTTACCGAGATAACGAGGGAGCTGGAAGAAAGGAGCAGTTCAACTCTTAAAGAGTTCATTATCGATGCCGATGATCAATCCTTGCTCAGCGAGATAGTCAAATTGGGCAGGAAGATTGCGAGGGTCTGCTGGTGTGAGAGCGTAGAGTGCGCCGAGAAAATAAGGGAGGTTTCTGGCGGAGAGATAAGGGGCCATAGAATCGATGTCGAAGAGAAGCCTGATAAGCCATGCGTAATATGTGGGCGCGATGCGAAGAGAATCGTATATGTGGCGAGAGCATATTAGGAGGAAACCTGCCCTAGGAGACGTGTTTATTTGAATATAATAGTTCTCATGAAGCAGGTTCCTGAAATCGAGAAGGTTCGATTCGACCCTGAGAAGGGACGCCTCGATAGGAGTTCAGCCGGAGCCACAACAAACCCCTTCGATTTAAACGCTCTTGAGGCCGCAGTACAGATAAAAGAGAAGCTTGGGGGCTTAGTGACCGCGATAAGCATGGGCCCAATGAAGGCTGAGGAGATGCTTAGGGATGCGCTTGCGAGAGGGGCTGATAGGGCGATACTGTTGTCGGACGAGAGGTTTGCTGGCGCCGATACTCTGGCAACCGCCTACACCCTCGCGGCGGCGATAAGGAAGATCGGCTCCTTTCACCTAGTTATTTGCGGTGAGAAAACGGTTGACGGGGATACAGCTCAGGTTGGACCTGAGGTCGCCGAGTTTCTTAATGTTCCTCACGCTGCGTTTGTTGAGGAGATTCAGCATGTGGATGAGCATAACATTGTTGTTAAGGCTAGGATGGAGCGAAGCCACTATATCATTAGGCTTAGTTTGCCGGCTCTAATAACGGTGACAAAGGATGTGAACGCTCCACGCTTGCCGAGTTTAAGGGATAAGTTAAAGGCGATGCGGGTGCCAGTAACAATTTGGAGATACGAGGATTTAACTGAAGTCGCTGATCCACAGTATTTCGGGTTTGACGGTTCGCCCACACGCGTAATCAGAGTCTTTACTCCAACAGCCGAAAAGAGGCGCGGCCAAATGATATCCGGGCCGCCTAATGAAGTGGCCAAAAAGGTCGTTCAGATTCTCATGGAAAACAAGATTCTGTAGTGGGGTTAAATATGTCTGATGAATGCAGCGTCCTAGTTTTTGCCGAGCAGGAAGATGGCAGGATACATAACGTAACATATGAGCTGCTCGGTAAAGGTAGGGAGCTCGCGGATAGGCTCAAAAATTCTCTCTGCGCGGTTCTCCTAGGATACGGCCTTGTAAACGAGGCGAAAGAGTTGATTTATTATGGTGCAGATAAGGTTTACCTTATTGACCATCCCTCCCTCAGAGAATTCGATGTTGTTAAATACAAGCATAATATCGTTAAGATTGTTAGTGAGGTGAAACCCGACATATTCCTGATAGGCGCTACTAGGATTGGTAGGAGCCTTGCGCCTAGAGTTGCAGCGGCTTTAAGAACCGGTTTAACCGCTGACTGCGTTGATCTGGATCTTGATGAGGATGGGAACCTTCTGCAGATTAGACCTGCTTTCAGCGGCAATATTATGGCGCAGATAAAAACTAGAACTAAACCTCAGATGGCAACCGTCAGATACAGGGTTATGAAGCCCTTAAATAGGGATCCAAGTAGGAGGGGTGAAATAATAGTTAGGGAAGCCGATGTTCCGGAGAAAACGGGAATAGAGATTTTAGATAAAGTCGAGATTAGGGGCGTAAACATTCCTGAAGCAGATGTTATTGTAGCCGCCGGCAGGGGGTTAAGAAGCCCGGAAGACTTTAAGATCCTACAGGAGTTAGCTACGCTTCTGGGCGGTGCCTTAGGTTCAAGTAGACCTCTCGTCGACGATGGGTGGATAGGTAGGGAGCATCAGGTTGGATTTAGCGGAAACGTTGTCAAGCCTAAAGTTTACATAGCCCTCGGGATATCAGGCGCTCCTCAACATTTGTTCGGCATGAGGGATTCAGACCTGATCATCGCAGTTAACAAGGATCCGTCCGCGCCGATAATAAGCGTCTCAGACTACTATGTGATAGGAGATTTATATGAGATAATTTACCCATTAATTAATGAGATTAAAAGGGTGAAAGGGTTGATTAAATGATGTCCTCCAATTTTTTAAACGCTGTTGTTGAGGATTTAAAGGGGATAGTTGGCGAGAGATGGGTTATAACCCAAAGAGATCTCATGGAGAGCTACTTGAGGGATGAAACCCCTGAACCAATTAGACCTAAACCGGCTGAAAACCTGATCCTCGTTAAACCTTCCTCAACAAAAGAGGTTTCGTTAATCCTTAAAATTGCCAACGATAGAAAAATCCCGGTCTTCCCTGTTGGTGGAAGAACTGGGCTGGTCGGAGGATCTGTTCCAACCGAGCCGGGCATAATACTTTCGCTTGAGCGCATGAGTAGAATTGAAGTAGATAGAGATAACCTTATGGCTGTCGCCGAAGCCGGAGCAACGCTAGGCGATTTAATTAAGGCTGCGGAAGAAGCCGGCCTATTTTTCCCTCCTCATCCGGGTGACGAAGGCGCCCAGATCGGTGGGCTGATAGCGACTAATGCTGGCGGGGCTAGAGCCATAAAGTATGGCGTCATGAGAAATTATATTAGGGGCTTGGGGGTCGTTCTTCCAACAGGCGAGATCTTATCATTGGGTGGTAAGATTCTGAAGAATAATGTTGGCTATGACTTAATGCAGCTGATTATTGGAAGCGAGGGAACGCTCTGCGTTATAACGAAGGCTGTGATAAGGCTTTTTCCGAAAAGCAGATCCATGGTCACGTTGGTTATCCCCTTCGATAAGCGTTCAGACGCATTAAAAACTGTTCCGGCGATATTGAGGTCGGGCGTTATGCCTTTAGCAATAGAGTACATCCAAATAAACGAGATACTGGAGGCCGCTAAGCATTTGAATGAGAGCTGGCCTGTTCAAAAAGGCTTTGCTCAACTAATAATTATTCTGGATGGGATGAGTCAAGAGGAGGTTTTAAGGGCTTGCGAGGAAATATCGCTGATATGCGAGGCTAACAATGCCCTAGATATATTGCTTGCCGAGACTCCTGAAGAGCAGAATAGGATTCTAAAGGTGAGAAGCAATATCTATACGGCTCTTAAGCCGAACATGATAGATATTCTGGACGTAACTGTTCCGCCGAGCTGCCTAGAGGAGCTAATGAACGAGGTCGATGCGATAAGCTCGAAGTACGGTGTGTATTTACCAGCCTACGGTCATGCTGGTGACGGGAACCTTCACGTGCACATAATGAAAGAGGGGATAGAAAGCGAGGATATGGTGAAGAAGATAAAGAATGAAATTTACGAGAAAGCTGTGCGCTTGGGCGGTACGATAACTGGTGAGCATGGTCTCGGAAAAATAAGGCTTGAAAACCTGCGCATGGTTCTAAGTGAGAAGCATCTTGAGATCCTAAGAAGCATAAAAAGGGTGTTTGATCCAAACAACATCCTTAATCCGCGCGGCCTCCTATAATAGAAAGAGATTGAATCTTCGCTCTATGCCGACGCTTGTGCTCCCACCGTGGCCGGGATACACCACTGTTTCGTCCGGCAGAACCAAAATCTTCTTCTTTATCGAGTACATGAGATCTCTATGTGAAGAGCCCGGAAAATCAGTCCTACCTATAGATCCGGCGAATAAAGCATCCCCTGTAAATATGGCCTCCAAATCTTTACAGTGAAGCGATATGCTTCCGGGCGTATGTCCCGGAGTATGAAGAACTCTAAATTTTATATGCCCGACCTTGATCTCCTCTCCGCCCCGAAGAATTATGTCTGGTAGGGGAGAAACCACGTGTAATCCTAGCATCAGTGACAGGTTTTTCGCTGGGTCAATTAACATGTCGATATCTCTGAAATGCGTCGCTAGGATGGCTCCTGTAGCCTCCTTGATCTTGGAGTTTCCGCTGATGTGGTCTACGTGCCCGTGAGTGTTAACTATATATTTAATGCGCAGACCGTTCTCCCTAATCTTGCTGAGAACCTTATGCCACTCTTCCTCGGTGAAGCCTGGATCTAT
Source organism: Candidatus Bathyarchaeia archaeon (assembly GCA_038882715.1). Lineage (NCBI taxonomy): Archaea > Thermoproteati > Candidatus Bathyarchaeota > Bathyarchaeia (SeqCode) > Bathyarchaeia archaeon. The sequence goes on along the minus strand of JAVZNR010000005.1, from coordinate 7,949 downwards.
TATGAGTGCTTCATGCGTTTTCTCACAAAAAACTATGTAGCAATTCGTGTATAGAGGGCCCACCGTTAAAGATATTGTTGGCAAATATTCACACCTTGCCTATGTTTTAATTCTGTTAGGCTTAAAATACTTATAAGGGGAAAGTTTAAAAGCATCTTTTCTCTTTCTTAAAAGAGAACTGAGGATAAAAGGCAGCGTGGAGGGAAACCTTGATAGAATTCTGCCCAAACTGCGGAACTAGGCTAATTATTAAGCGAAAGAAGGATTCAAAGGAAACTTTCCTCTCATGTCAGAAGTGCGGCTATGAACGGCAAGTAGAGGCTCCGATCTTTTCTCTATCTAGAAGGATCACTGAAATTAAGCCAGAAGACAATATTGTTGTGATCGGGGAGAAGGAGCAAAAACTGAAAACTCTTCCAGTAATCACTGTTGAATGCCCCAAATGCGGAAATAATCTAGCATATGTTTGGCAAGTTCAAACTAGAGGCGCTGATGAGTCATCAACTCAGTTCTTTAGATGCACTAGATGCGGCTACACGTTTAGAGAGTATTCCTAGTCCAAAAATTATTCTCTAAATTGGCATAATTTGATCTTTAAGTTAAGATAGATGTGTGAAATTTTATGTATGAGGCACGTTTATTAAAACATGTAATCCTATTGGCGGTGTAATCTCAAGGAGTGAAAAAGTCGAATATAACGTAAAGTTTACATGCTATGAATAAATTTCCCACGATTCATTTTTGGACATTTTAAGCAGTTTTGTTTACTTGAAGAATCTTGAACATAGTTTTCCCCTATTTTCATTTGGGTTTAGCCGGATAATAAGGTTATAAGCGGGTGCGAAATAATTTAAGGTGATAAGGCGATCGCTGGTGCCGCGCGGAGGTTGCCCTATTGTTCAGGATTAGGATTTCAGATACGAAAACATTCCGAAGCGTTTTAGACGCGTTATCTACGATCATAGATGAGGCAACTTTTACGATAAGCCCGGATGGCATAAGGCTTAGGGCTATGGATCCCTCCCGTGTAGCAATGGTTGACTTTGAGATGAAGAGAACTAGCTTCGACGAGTATGAGGCTACAGAAGACTCTAAGGTATGTGTTAACCTCAATGAGCTTAAGAAGCTGCTTAGGAGAGCTGGCAAAGACGATATTATTGAACTCTCTTTGAATGAAGAGGCTGGACAGTTTCTCGTTAGAGTAAGGGGGAGATACACCCGCACGTTTTCACTGCCGGTGTTGGAGACAAGCGAGGAAGAAGTTCCAGAACCAAGATTGACGTTTAATGCAAAGGTAACCCTTACAGCCAGCGACTTCTATGATACTCTGAAGGATGTTGAACTGGTCAGCGACAGCGTTAGAATAGAGACTGATGGCGAAAGGTTCATAATGAATGCTAAAGGCGACGTCGCTGGAGCCGAAATAGAGATAAAGAAGGGCGATGATACGCTGATATCTATAGAGGCTAAAGAGCCTTCGAGGGCAACATTCAGCCTAAGCTACCTGACAGATATCGTTAAAGCAGCTTCAGACACATCTGACATCGTTACACTTGAGTTTTCAACAGATATGCCGTTACGTTTAGATTTTAGGCAACGTTATGATGGTAAACTGGTATATCTGCTGGCGCCAAGGGTGGAAGTTGAATAACGTGAAGCAGCGTTCGCAGGCATAGCGCCCCTAGAAAATAGCGGCTTAGCGGCTCCGGGAGAGCATGGAGGGAGAAATAATACTTACGCTAAACGATTTAGCTAAGTACCCATTTACACCCGAGGCTGCTAATGAGGTAAAAAAGCTGGATTTTAGGATAGAGCATCTCATGAACCCTGATTATAGGCCTGTGCTTGAGAGGGCTGAGAAGAGAATAATTGAAGCCTTAACGACTAACCCGCCTGAAGTAGGCTATGACCCGCATGCATATAGCGAAGATGTAGAGGTGCTCTCTTTTCCAGTCGCAATAGTTTTGGTGGCGGCTTTAGCCAACGACTACGTTAAGAGGCGGTATGCTTTAGCCGAAGCTAGAAGAGCCTACGAGATCCTTAGGACTGAAAAAGAAGAGAAGATTATTGAAATAGCCAGTAAATTTGGTTGGAGGATAAGGGCATTAAGTAGACAAGTAAACTTCACAAAATTCGACTTCGCCATACACTTCATAGAATATCTAAAGAACGCGGCATCCTTCCACGAGAAGGAATGGAAACTAGTGAATAGGCTGGTTTATAACGGAGAGGTATATTTGTCTAAGCAGGATGTTGCGCGCCTACTTCAAGAGGAGATTAGACGCTATATTGAGTCCAAGATAAATCTCAGCGTAGGCTTAAAGGTTCCCGAGGAGATCTTAGAGCGTGTAGAAAGACTTAGGCAGCTTTGCTCCGAAAGGATGAAGGAGGCTCCTCTCGAACCAGTTCCATCGGATGTTGTAGATGATGCTTTCCCACCATGTATGAGGGAGCTTTATGGGGCGGTTAAAGCTGGGCGGCATGTATCCCATGTTGGGCGGTTTGCTTTAACATCCTTTCTCTTAAATATAGGGATGGGCCCTGACGCTATAATCGATCTATTTCGGAAATTATCTGATTTCAATGAGAGGATAGCTCGATATCAAATCGAGCATATTGCTGGTGAAAGGGGCTCAAGAACGAAGTACACTCCACCTAAATGTGATACGCTACGCACCCATGGGCTATGTTTAGGCGCGGATGACTTATGTAGAAGAGTTAAGCATCCGTTAACCTATTATCTTAGGAAAACAAGGGCTCTCAGAATTAGGGAAAAAGAAAAAATGGATGAGTTAAAGAAGGATGAAAATGGATAACCTAACTTTTATCCGCGAAGCGTTCTCCACATTTTACAGTAATAATGTTGATAGAGTTGAGATACCGAAATCCATCGAGAGTCGAGAGTTTGGTTTCACGTTATTTAAAGAGGGGGTTATGGTTAGACATAAAGGGTTTATGAACCCTGAAGACCTGAAAGACTTCATTAAAAGAAATGTTCCCTCAAACGTTTATTATTCAGCAGCCTACTATAGTGTTCCGGAGGCTAAAATGGATGAGAAGGGGTGGCTTGGCTCGGACTTGTTCTTCGATATAGACGCTGACCACATACCAACTAAATGTGACAAAAAACATGATACTTGGACATGTAAGGGATGCGGTTTAAAGGGCAAGGGAAAAACACCGGAAAAATGCCCCAACTGCGGCAATGAAAGCTTCGATGAGAAAACTTGGCCTTGTGAAGCGTGTTTAGAGACCGCGAGGAGCGAAACAATAAAGCTGATAGATATATTGATGGATGATTTAGGCTTCTCAGATAAGGAGGTAAAGTGTTCTTTTAGTGGACATAGGGGCTACCATGTTCAGGTTGATAGCGAAGATATCCTAAACCTTGATTCAAATGCCAGAAAAGAGATAGTTGACTATGTGACCGGAACCGGCATAGACGCGGCTTTTCACGGGCTTGAGGAGGTCAGAGATGGGAAGACAAGCTTCATAATCGGCCCGAGCCTAGACGACATCGGCTGGCGCGGGCGCATGGCAAGAGGCCTATATGAGTTTCTTTTAACAGCCGTAGACGTGGATTTAAAGAGGCTCAGGTTGAAGAAAAGAACCATTGAGAGAATTTTAGCTAACAGGGATGAGATTCTAGAGAGCTGGAAGGTGAATGGCCCATGGAATATAGTTGAGGGTTTGGGTTTGGAGGGTTGGCGTAAAATCATTCATCACAGCATCGCATTCCAGTCCGCTAAGGTTGATACTGTCGTCACGGTTGACGTCCATAGACTTATACGCCTACCCGGAACATTGCATGGAAAGACCGGCCTACTTAAAATCTCATTCCCGGTAAGTAGGATTGAGGATTTTGATCCGCTTAAAGAGGCTTTAGCGTTCAGGAGCGAGGATAAGGTTGAAATATATGTTGATGAGGCCCCCGCCTTTAGGCTGGGAGATGAGGTCTTCGGCCCCTTTGAAAAGCAAAAGGTTAAGCTGCCTCTCTCAGCAGCCATCTTCCTTTTATGTAAGAATGCCGCTAGAGTGATTGATTAACATGTATGACGAGCTCCTCGAGTTTTGGAGAAGGGAAAGGGAGAATATCGGTCTGCAAAGCTTGCCGAAAGACTTCTATGCGCGTCTAGCCGACTACATGAGAAGAATCCGTGAAGAAAGACGTATGATGGATGAAGAGAGCTTGAGGGGTAAACTCCTGCAGAAGGAGGAAGAAAACGTCAGGAAGATGATTGGCGAGTTAATCCGCATGAGACATGACAAGATTCTACAGTTGGTCATCAGCGGCGAGATAGTGCCGCTAACGGCGTTAACTGAGGAGGAAGAAAGCTTCTACAGTAATCTATCTGCGCATTCGGAGGCGTATAGGAGCCTGCTGGACGACATAATGCAGGGGCGGAAGCCGAGAAAAATTAATCGTAGGGAGACTAAAGGCTTCCTCACTGTCCGCATAGTTAAGGAAATCCCTCAAATAGTTGGGGTCGACATGAAGATATATGGTCCGTTTAAACCCGAAGACATAGCTACGCTTCCAGAGGAAAATGCTAGGGCATTAATAAAGCAGGGTGCCGCTATAGAGATAAACATTCAATAACTAACGACTATTCTCATCAACAATAACGTGTAGGAGCGTGCGCGCATGACCTTCAATTTGATGACCCCGCTTTCAGAGAGCGATATTCGTAGGCTACATGTTGGTGATATAGTCTACATTACTGGGACTCTGGTTACGGCGCGTGACGCAGCGCATAAAAGAATTCATCAGTATTTGATGGAGTCTAAAGAGCTTCCTTTCAACCTTGAAGGTTTAGCGCTCTTTCACTGCGGCCCCTTAGCTAAGAAAGTTGATGGCGAGTGGGTTATATTGGCGGCTGGGCCGACAACCAGTGTGCGTATGGAGGCATTTGAACACGAGGTCATTGAAAAACTTAAAGTTAGGCTGATAATTGGTAAAGGTGGGATGGGGGAGAAGACTAAAAGAGCCATGATGGAGCACGGCGCAGCCTACGCGATGTTTACCGGTGGAGTAGCCGTTTTAGCGGCGAAATACGTTAAGAGGGTTAGAGATGTTTTATGGATGGATTTAGGCATGCCCGAAGCCGTCTGGTTTCTTGAGGTTGAAAACTTTGGCCCGCTAATAATAGCTATGGACTCTCATGGAGCCAACCTGTTTGAAAGGGTTGCTGAGGAAGCTGGGAGAAGAATGGATGGGGTGCTAGGAGGCCTTAGAGGCTCTGTCGCTTAAAACTCCCTTCACCTTAAGAAGAATAATTAATGCCGTAAATATCAGGCTGGAGTATGCAAGTAACGCCAGCAATGGAGCAAAGTAGGCTGTCAGTAGAGCTGCAAGCAGAATAAAGTGTCTCCACTCGACAAATATTCTTTCGCCGCTAACCCCAACCCTATAGATCAGGTTGGCGAGATCCCTAAACGGCTTCAGAAAAACGTTGCTTGAATCAATCTTCTTTATGGCTTCTTCTACCTCACTTATGAGCGGCCAATATGCGTAAAGATCCGGTATGTTAAAGCCAAATGAGTTAAGCTTATCAGCTACGCTTTCGTTTGCAGCTACGCTTAAGTAGTAGCAGAGCGCCACATTATCCCTAAGGGTTTTACCGCTTAAAATCTTAAAGAACCTAGCGTAGTAATCTAGGCCACCATATTCTGCAGCTAATCTGTTAACAACGTAGTATGCCGCCGTATAAAGTGTATTTAAATCTCTTGGCGCATGTGTAGGCGTCCAATCGAGGAGGAAACTTAAATCATTGTATGTTAACACAATATTCTTAATGTTGTCTTCGATCTCATCCTTAATCATTTTCGCGCCCTCATAACCTAGTTTTCCAGCTACTTCTAAGCTAACGTATTGCGCCATCCCCTCATGGAACCATAGTAGGTTCTGAGGCGATATTCCTGCCTTCCAGAGAAAGTGGTGGATGAGCTCGTGGAGCGCTATAACCTCCAAGTAACCCTCAATATACCTTGTAAACATAAGGTTCACATATATGTCGCCTAAATCCTTGCCTGAAAACGGCACATAACCTCCAATCGACATAAGGGAGTCGAAGTCGGGAACAAAGAATCTTATGGTTACACCCTTATTCTCCCCTGAAGGCGAATACTGACCAAGCGTCGTGTTAAATAAGTTGATAAGCATATTATACGTCAAATTATATAGGTTTAAAATCTTCCAAGCGTAAGGCTCATAGCGCTTAACAGTGTTAAACCTAAAGACCCCGCTCTCAAGGATAATTGAGCTAGGCTCCTTATCAATGGCCCTGAAGCCTATCTGTATACGTAGGAGATTTTCGGTCGCCGGTATCCCTCTAAAGAGGACAAAGCTTGAATTGGACAGCGCTTTATCCGGCCTATAAAGGCTTCCCCCTACCGCCAAAGCCTCATTTAAGTCAGCCCTAAATTTCGGTGGAAAAATAACTGCGGCCTCGAATTCGCCTCCGCCTTTAAAACCTATCTGCGGCGAATAGAAGATACCATGTGTTGATTCGGTTTCAACCACCATGGCGGCCAGAGAAAAATTGTATTCAACCACAATCTCAAACTCGCTACCGTCAGATATAAACTGGAACTCTAATACTTTGTAAAAGTAGTATTGGGAACCAGTATACTTCTCTGGGTCTTCAAGCGTCCACCTGAAAACTCTCCCTTTAGTCGTATAATTCAACCATTCAGAGAACCTTGGTACAAAGATCCAGAAGGATCCGCTCGCCCTACTACTGTGAAACATTATTCTGACAAGCGCCCCTCCTTCCTCATCAATAATGAAACTATATCTAAGGTATTCAGTGCCTTGGGAGTACTTCAAGCCTACATGAAGGAGCGAAGCATATGGAGCGATATAGGGATTTAACAGGAAGAGCAGGACGATTGCCCGCGCAGATAAAAGCGCATGACCCATATAAAAGTCTCCGCAAAATTTAAAGTGACAAGGAAAATATTAAGGTTTATTCAAAACGAAATATGGCATGAACAAGGCAACTAGCTTTATATAGGGGTAACAGCAAAGTTTATATCGGGAAAATACTATCAAAAGTTTTTGCTGAAAACAGAAAACGTGCACCCCCTCAATATCGAGTTGAGGGGGGAAGGGTGAAAGTGGGAGTGAAACCCCATTCACTCTCACAATGAGCACCACGCATAGGCCCAACGTCAAACAGACGCTGAATCCGAGTAGGCCCGACACGCCGACGCCGTCTGGTGGATGGCTCGGCTTGGGCGCCGAAGAAGGGCGCGGCAAGCTGCGATAAGCCCCGGGGAGGCGCATGCAGCCTTCGATCCGGGGATTCCTGAATGGGACCTCCCACCGTAAGGGTCTTTCGGCTCTTACGGTGCTTCCACCTCCCTTCGGGGAGGGGAAGCGGGAACCCCCCGAACGGAAACATCTTAGTAGGGGGAGGAAGAGAAACCAACAGGGATCCCCTAAGTAGGGGCGACCGAAAGGGGGAGAGCCCAAACCAAACCCTGCGGGGAAACCCGTGGGGGATGTGGTGTTGTGGGCCCGGCCAACGCTTCTCCTCGGCGAAGCCGAAGTGGCCTGGAACGGCCCGCCGCAGAGGGTGATAGCCCCGTAGGCGTAAGCCGAGAGGAGCTATGGGGCCGGTGACCCAGAGTACCGTACCCCGGTTTGGGTGCGGGAATCAGGGAGTCATCAACTTCCAAGGCTAAACACGTCCCAAGACCGATAGCGAACAAGTACGGTGACGGAAAGCTGAAAAGCACCCCGGAAGGGGGGTGAAAAGAGCCTGAAACCAGACGGCTACAGGAACGTGCGCGGCCTGAAAGGGTAGATCCCTCCCAAAGTCAACCGCGGCGACGCGGAAGACGAGGGAGGGGGACCAGGGTCGCGCATTCCGTCTAGAAACACGGGCCGGGGAGTTCACAGCCGTGGCAAGCTTAAGGGTTTAAAGCCCGTAGGCGTAAGGAAA